>NZ_JBHWVJ010000028.1:0-89880 GCF_042736725.1 Streptomyces sp. NPDC060028
GGGCGGTGGCGGCGCCCGCGCCCGCGTCGGCCGCCCCGGTCGCGGCGCGCGGCGGCATCGGCGGCCGGGTCTTCGTCCTCGCGCTGCTCGCCGGGGGCATCTCCTGCGCGGCCGTCTGGGAGGGCAGCACGCTGAGCCATGCGCTCCAGGTGGCCTTCGCGGCGGCGCTGGTGACCTTCGGGCTCGGCCTCGCGGTGAGCTCCGTGAAGGGGCGTACCGGCTTCGGCACCATCGTGCTGTCGCTGCTCACCGCGGGGCTGCTGGCGGGGGCGGCCGTGCTGCCCAAGGAGATCGGCACCGACTGGCACAACGCGGAGTGGCGGCCGGCCGCGGTGGCCGACGTACGGCCCGCGTACGAGTCGGGTACCGGGCTCGCCACCTTGGACCTGAGCCGGCTGGACGTGCAGAAGGGCACCACGGTCTCCGTGCACGCCCGTATCGAGGCGGGCCGGCTGAAGGTGATCGTCCCCCGGGAGGTCACCGCTCAGGCCGATGTGACGATCCGCCTGGGCGACATCCAGCTGCCCGGGGAGACGAGTCAGCAGGTACGCGTCCGCAGCGGCGGCGAAACCCGGCAGGCGACCCTGCCCCCGTCCGCCGGCACCGAGGCCGGCGGGACGATCGAGCTGCACCTGAACGCGGGTGTGGGACAGGTGGAGGTGGCCCGTGCGGCGTCATGAGTTCCAGCCGGGCCGACTGATCGCGGGCCTGGTCCTGATCGCGGCGGGCGTGCTCTACCTGCTCGACGCGGCCGGGGAGGCGGACCCGCCGTGGTTCATCGTCCTGCCGATGGCCATGGGCGGGCTGGCGTTCGCCGCGGTGGTCGGGATGGTGACCTACGCCGTACGCCGGGACAGGCGCGACCGGATCACCGAGTCCAGCGACAGGTAGGGCGCTCCGGCGAGAATCAGCGGCAGCCAGGCCATCAGGTAGATCAGATCGTTGCCGAAGTAGTACGGGGTCACGGCCCAGGACACCGTGAGCCACAGGCTGAGCGAGATCAGCGCCCCGCCGACGGCCGCGACGCGGGTCAGCAGACCGGCCAGGACACCCAGGCCGACCAGGAGTTCCCCGATGGCCAGGGTGACGGCGAAGCCGACGGGTGCCTTCAGGGCCATGTCCACCATGGCCGGGATCGCGGAGGTGTCGCGCACCCCGCGCATCAGGTCTCCGATGGAGCCCTCGCCGGTGGCGGAGAGGAAGGCGGAGTCCGTCAGCTTGTCCAGACCCGCGTAGACGAAGGTCACACCGAGGAAGATCCGCAGGGGCAGGAGGGCGTGGCGGGCGGCGAGTTCCCGCAGCCCTGAAGGGACATCAGTTCGGGTCACTCGACATGTGTACCCGTTTCACTCGGCCACGTCGATGCTGCACCGGTTGGATTCCACCCCGGCCGCCGTGACCACCTGGACCTCGATCCGCCCCGGCTCCACCTCCGCCGGCACCGGTACGGTCAGCACCGCGTCGGTGGGGTTGGTGAACCCGCCCGCCACCGGGACCAACGGCACGTGCACGTGCACGACCCCGATCCGCACCACCAGCCGGGCCAGCATCTCCGGGGTCTGCGCCCCGGGCGGCACGAAGCCCACGCCCCGGATCTCGATGTCGTCACCGGGCCGGACCGCCGCGTCGAGGTCCCCGGGCTCGCGTCTGCGCACCACCGACAGGACGAGCGGGCGGGTGCCCTCCGCGTACTTGGCCGCGAGGTACACCGCGGCCGACAGCGCCACCAGCAGGGCCAGCGCCCAGGGCAGCTGCGGCAGCCGGTCGGGGAAGCGGGCCAGCGACACCGCCGCGTAACCCAGCACCACGATCGAGACGAGCACGTACTGCGCGTCCGGGAAGGAGCCCCGCCCGGCATCGTCGGTCAGCAGGTCGGCGCCGGTGGGCCGGTCCGCCGGGAGCTTCTGCAGCCGCTGCCCCAGGATCCGTACGCAGACCACCCGGCGCACCAGCACCGCCACCGCGGACGTCAGCGCGAGCACCGCCAGCAGCGGCAGCGCCCGGTCGAACGCGAGCCCGGCGTACAGCGCCTGGCGTTCGGGCCCGGGCGAGGAGGCGGCCAGCCGCAGCGCGGGCAGCAGCGTGGCGAAGGCGGTCAGCACCAGCCAGGCGCTCGGCACGGTCTTCGAGGTGGACAGCCGGTTGTCCTCGCCGACCAGCGGGGCCAGCAGCCCGCCGCGCAGCGTCTGGGCGCGGGCGGCGACGGTCAGCAGCCCGGCCAGTACGAGGGCCGCCAGCAGTCCGGCGGTGCGCGCGGTGGACCAGCCGGTGCCGAACGCGGTACCGACCTGGACGACCAGCAGCACCCCGGCGGCGATCCACACGGCGAGCACGGCCCGCCGCGAGAGCAGGTACAGCCAGGAGTGCCCGGCCTCGCGGCCCCGGTCGGCGACCGTGCGGGCGGACAGGGTCAGCTCGTCGGAGACCCACTGGCGGGAAGCGCCCAGCGAGTGGGCCACCGCGGCCGGCACTCCCTGCCCGGCCGCGAACTCGTCGCGCTTCTCCACGAACGCTGTGACCGCCCGGCGGTGTCCCTCACGGGCGCACTCCTCACAGGTGCAGGCGGCGGTATGAGTGCCTCGGGACATCTCTTGGACAGCCACGTACATGCCGCCTCTCTGAACTACGGTGCAATGCCAGCGAATTGTGCACCACTGCGGCAGTGTTCCGGATTGCGCACGATGTCAGAGCAGGTGATTAACCGTTCATGATGTTGACGCCACCGTGTGTGCCGCCCTGTGGGCCGAGCGGCTGGTAGCTCACCCAGGCGGCCAGATCGGACCCGAACCGCTCGCGCGTGGCGACCGCGGCACGGTGGTCGATCGTCGCCGGTTTCCCGGCGGCCCGCGCGATCAGCTGCACCTGCGCGGCCCGCTCCGCCGCGATGAACCACCAGGTGGCGGCGTCCACCGAGTCCCCGACCGTCAGCAGCCCCCGGTTGCGCAGGATCAGCGCCTTGTACGGGCCGAGCGCGCGCCCGATGCGGCTCGCGTCCTCGGCTCCGGCGTACTCGTCGAGCAGCGCGTGGTCCTCGTAGAAGGCGCAGGCCTCCTGGGTGATCGGGGCGAGCAGCTCGCCGAGGGCCGCCAGCGCCCTGCCGTACGGGGCCTGCGTGCGGACGACGGCCACCACTTCGGGGCGCTCCCGGTGGACGGCCGCGTGCACGGCGAAGGCCAGCTGGTTGACCCTGCGCTCCCCGCGCACCACGCGCCCGTCCCCGTCGACCAGCAGCAGGTCTTCGGGGGTCAGGGCGCCGAAGGCCCGCCCGAACGGGTTGACCCAGTAGCAGTCCTCGAACTCCGGATCCCGGGCGGTCACGTGCCCCGTCACCCCGTCCTCGTACCCGAGCCGCCCCAGCAGCCGCAGCGCCCCGGCGAGCCGCTCCTTGCGGTGGGCGCGCTCGTCGGCCGGGTCCGCGTGCACGGGCGGCATCTCGAAGCCCAGCCGCTCCACGGGCACGGGCGCGGGTGCTGGCTGGTCCGGCACGGGCATGGGGCCTCCTTCGGGTCGCGGCGCAAGGTACCCGGGCCCCCGCGAAGTGGCCAGAGGAACGGCGAAGCCGCCGCTCCGCGGGGAGCGGCGGCTTCGTTCACGCGACGGCGGGGCCCGTGGGGGCTACTCCCACTCGATGGTGCCCGGGGGCTTGCTCGTGCAGTCCAGGACCACGCGGTTCACGTCCGGCACCTCGTTGGTGATGCGGGTGGAGATCCGCGCGAGGACCTCGTACGGCATGCGCGTCCAGTCCGCGGTCATGGCGTCCTCGGACGAGACGGGGCGCAGCACGATCGGGTGGCCGTAGGTGCGGCCGTCGCCCTGGACGCCCACGCTGCGGACGTCCGCGAGCAGGACGACCGGGCACTGCCAGATCTCCCGGTCCAGGCCGGCCGCGGTGAGCTCGTGGCGGGCGATGGCGTCGGCCTCGCGGAGCAGGTCCAGGCGCTCCTTGGTGACCTCGCCGACGATGCGGATGCCCAGGCCCGGGCCCGGGAAGGGCTGGCGCTGGACGATCTCGTCGGGCAGGCCGAGCTCCTGGCCGACCATCCGGACCTCGTCCTTGAACAGCTGGCGCAGCGGCTCGACGAGCTCGAACTCGATGTCGTCGGGGAGCCCGCCGACGTTGTGGTGGGACTTGATGTTCGCGGTGCCGGTGCCGCCGCCGGACTCGACGACGTCCGGGTACAGGGTGCCCTGGACCAGGAAGGCCACGTCCGCGCCGCCCTCGGCGATGATCTCGGCCTGGGCCTGCTCGAAGACGCGGATGAACTCGCGGCCGATGATCTTGCGCTTGGTCTCCGGGTCGGAGACACCGGCCAGCGCGTTCAGGAAGCGCTCCTGCGCGTCCACGACCTTCAGCTGCACGCCGGTCGCGGCGACGAAGTCCTTCTCGACCTGCTCGGTCTCGCCCTTGCGCATCAGGCCGTGGTCGACGTAGACGCAGGTGAGCTGGGAGCCGATGGCCTTCTGGACGAGGGCCGCGGCGACCGCGGAGTCCACGCCGCCGGAGAGGCCGCAGATGGCGCGCTTGTCGCCGACCTGCTCGCGGATGGCCGCGACCTGCTCCTCGACGATGTTGCCGGTGGTCCAGGTGGGGGCCAGGCCTGCGCCGCGGTAGAGGAAGTGCTCCAGGATCTGCTGGCCGTGCGTGGAGTGCATCACCTCGGGGTGGTACTGCACGCCGTAGAGCTTCTTCTCGTCGTTCTCGAAAGCCGCGACCGGTACGACGTTGGTCGACGCGCTGACGGTGAAGCCCTCGGGGGCGGCGGAGCAGGCGTCGCCGTGGGACATCCACACCGACTGGTTCTCGGGGGTGCCCTCGAAGAGGGTGGAGCCGGCCTTGGAGACGGCCAGCGGGGTGCGGCCGTACTCGCGGGCGCCGGTGTTGTCGACGGTGCCGCCGAGGGTGACCGCCATCAGCTGGAAGCCGTAGCACATGCCGAAGACGGGGACCCCGGCCTCGAACAGGGAACGGTCGAGCTGCGGGGCGCCGGCCTCGTACACGGAGGACGGGCCGCCGGAGAGGATGATCGCCTTGGGGTTCTTGGCCAGCATCTCGTCGACGGGCATCGAGCTCGGCACGATCTCGCTGTAGACCCGTGCCTCGCGGACGCGGCGGGCGATGAGCTGGGCGTACTGGGCGCCGAAGTCGACGACGAGAACCGTGTCCGGGGCGCTGTCGTGGGCGGCGGAGGGTGCTTCTGGCACGGGGCGGCCTTCCGGCGGAAGAGGTGGCTGTTTTGTCGATTCTAACGGGGGACCTACCTGCCTCTTCGTCTCACCATCCGAACCGGCTTGGCCGGGAGGGGGACGTAAGGCAATAATCCGTTCCATGCGCAAGCAGCTGAACTTCCTCTTTACCTATGGCACCGGCCGGTCCGGTCGCCATGGGTCCTCGTGATGCTCGCTTGAGCCGCTGACTTCCCAGAGCGCCCCGGTCCGACAGGACCGGGGCGCTCTGGCGTTTTCCGGACCTGCGGGCCCCACCCGACAGGAGAGAAGAACCGTGAACACGATCACCACCACCCCCGAGCAGCTGATCACCGACTCCCGCGCGCGCATCGACGCCCTCGACGACCGGATCATCGGCCTGATCCAGGAGCGCATGGCCGTCTCCACGGTCATCCAGGAGGCCCGGATCACCTCCGGCGGCCGCCGGGTGCACCTCTCGCGCGAGATGGAGGTGCTCTCGCACTGGAGCGACGCCCTCGGCAAGCCCGGCACCACCCTGGCCATGACCCTGCTGGAGCTGTGCCGGGGCCGCGTCTGACGGCCGTGCCCGAGGGGGTTCGTCACCCGTGTCCGTCACTCGCGTTCGTCACCCGTGTTCGTCACCCTTCGGGACCGTGACCGACCCTGCGGGCCTTCGTTGGTGAGGGTGTCCGCGCCAGCCAGGGGCGGGATCGCAACACCACGCGTGGCTCCGCCGGAGCGATGAGACGTACGCCCCGTGGGGTGTGCGTCGTGGGACCTCGCTCCACCGGCGTGACCGGACGGCAGGGGACAGCAGGCCGGTCATCCACAAAGAGGACGGCCGGCCCGGGGGACGCCCCGGACCGGCCGTTCTTCTTGCCTGTGTGCCGTGTGCCTACGCCGTTACGCGCGGCCCCCGGCCCGGCGGCGGAACACCAGGAACAGCACGCCACCCGCGGCGACGAGGGCTGCCCCGCCGGCCGCGACCGGGCCCACGGTGCTGCCGGTGGAGGCCAGGCCGCCGTGCGGCGTGGCGCCGCTGCCGGCGGACGCGGAGGCCGACGCGGAGGCCGAGGCGGAGACGGCCGGGGTCGGGGTGCCGGTGCCCGTGGAGGCGGAGGGACCCGGGGTCGGCTTGGTGCCGCCGTCCTTCCCGTTGATCACGAAGCCGGCCTTGTTGTTCGCGTGGTTCGGGTCCCAGCTCTGCGGCGCCGTGCCGTCCTGGGCCCACTGGCCGACGGTGACGGAGCCGGTGGCGTCCGCCACCACCTTCTCGATCTTCAGCTCGAAGGGGTAGGCGAACTTCTGCTTCTCGCCGATGATGTGCGGCGTCGAGCAGAAGTAGCGCGGGGCGCCCAGGTTCTCCTCGCGGTACTTGCCGTCGGCCGTGACGCCACGGCACTGCTCCGGCGCCTTGGTGACCTTCGCACCGGCCGGGATCACGATGTCCGTCGTGGCGACGTCCTCACCGGAGCGGATGTAGGCGACCCAGGCCGGGCCGTTGTTCTGGAAGCCGAGCTCGGCCTTGACCGTCTCGCCCGCCTTGCCCTTGACGGAGGTGGCGGCGGCCACCAGGTCGGCGGAGTTCTTCACCGAGAAGTCGAACTCGTGGTAATTGTTCCACGGGTCCAGGTCGGCCGAGCGCAGCGCGGCCTTGGCCGGGCGCTCCTTGAATTCCAGCTTCTTGCCCGTGGCGGGCTTGCCGAGCTTCTGCGCGGACTTCGGCTGCGCGCCGGCCTCGTGGACCGCGTAGGTCATCCCGTCGATGAAGGCGTGCGGGGCGGCCTTGAGGGTCAGCGCACCGGAGACCTCGTAGACCACGCCCGGCTTGAACTCGCCTTCGAGCGTGCAGACCGTCTTGCCCCAGCCCATGTTCCAGGCCTGGCCGGGGGCGTTGTCCTCGCTGTAGACGCAGTTGTCGTACTTCTCGACGAGGCTGATGCCGTGCGTGGTGTTCATCTCCAGCGCCACGCCCTGGACGGACTCGGTGCCCGCGTTGGAGAAGACGACCGGCAGCGGCTGGGTGCCGCCCGGGACCATGTCCCGCTTGAGGGGGGCCTCCTCCAGCACCAGGTCGGGGCCGCCGACCTTGACCTTGGTGGTGGCGGCCTTGAAGGTGGCGCCGTCGGTCTTGCCGGTCATCGTCAGGTCGACGGTCGTACCGACCTTGCTGTCCTTGGCCGCGCTCAGGTCCAGGGCCACGATGCCGCTGTCGTGCGTCCAGAGCGCGTACTCCTTGCACGTCAGGCTGGTGGCGCTGAGCGTGCAGGAGCTGGCCTGGTCCTTGCTCAGCGCGACGTCGGCGACGCCCTTGAGCCCGGTCAGGTCGATCGTGAAGGTGCTCTCGTGGTCGAAGACCGACCCGGTCTCGTTGCCGACCCGGAAGTCGACCGAGGTCTTCTGCGCCTCACCGCCCTGCCCGGGGTGGGGGCGCAGCCCGACCTGGGCCGGGCTCGTGAGGGTGAAGACGGGGTCCGCGGCGTTCGCGGGGGTGGCGGCCAGACCCACGGCCACCAGGCCGGCTGCCGCCAGCAGGGAGATGCGCTTTCTCATGCCCCCCTTGACCTTCGAATGCCCGTCTCAGTTGCGCTGCTCACTCTGTGATGGACACCACAGTCCCCGCTACCGGATTCCGGTACAACCATCAGGGTTGAACATCTGTCACCTATGTACCTCGGTGGGTACCGCGCTCGGAGGGGGAGCGCGGTACCCACCGTGTCATCCGGCCGGTGTCATCCGGCCGGTCCGGCCGGTTCCGGTTCGGTCGGGTGAGAGTGCCGCGGCGGCACCTCGGGCACCGCCAGGAACGGCAGGCGCAGCGCGCCGAAGGCCTCCTTGGGCACCGCCGGACGGGCCGGTTCCACCGCCGCCAGGCGGATGTACTCCTCGCCCTGCTCCGGCCGCGGGTCGCGCTCGCCCTTGTTCGGCCAGAAGGACATCGCCCGTTCCGCCTGCGCGGTGATCGTCAGCGACGGGTTGACCCCGAGGTTCGCCGAGACCGCCGAGCCGTCCACCACCGAGATGCCCGGATGCCCGTGGAGCCGGTGGTACGGGTCCACCACACCCTCTTCGGGCGAGGCGGAGATCGGGCAGCCCCCGAGGAAGTGCGCGGTGAGCGGGGTGCCCATCAGCTCGCCCACGTTGCTGCCCGGGAAGCCGTTGATCTCCTGCGCCAGCAGGGTGGCCGCCTGCGTGGCCTCGGCGATCTGCACCGGGTTCGGCGCGCCGTGGCCCCGGCGGGCGGTGAGCAGGCCCTTCCCGAGGCCGCCGGGCTTGCGGTAGGTGGTCAGGGAGTTGTCCAGCGACTGCATGACCAGGCCGATGATGGTCCGCTCCGACCAGCGCCGGTTGGACAGCGAACGCGCCAGCTGGACCGGGTGGCGGACGGTGCGCCCCAGCCAGGCCCGTACCCGGTGCTTGTCGTACGGGACCTGCAGGACGGTCAGGAACCCCATGGCGTTGGAGCCCTTGCCGTAGCGGACGGGCTCGATGTGGGTGTCGGCGTTCGGGTGCACGGAGGAGGTGATCGCCACGCCCCGCGTGAAGTCGGCACGCTGCTCCTCGCCGGGGCCCGCGCCGCGGCGCCTGCGGTAGCGGCGGTCGTCGGTCTGGGCGCCGACCAGGCCCTCGGAGTTGGTCCGGGTCAGGTCGCCGAGCCGGTCCGAGAGGTGCGGGAGCTCGCCGCGGTCCTTCATCGTGTGCAGCAGGGTCTGGGTGCCGTACGTGCCCGCCGCGACCACGACGTACCGGGAGCGCAGCACCTTCACGCGGTCCTTGACGCGCCTGCGGCGCTGGTCGGTGGGGACGGTGCGGACCCGGTGGCCGCCGTCGGGGTGCTCGGAGAGCGCGGTGACGGTGGTCATCGGGTGGATGACGGCGCCGGCCCGCTCGGCGAGGTGCAGGTAGTTCTCGTTCAGGGTGTTCTTCGCGCCGTGCCGGCAGCCGGTCATGCACTCGCCGCACTCGGTGCAGGCCTTGCGGGCGGGGCCGACGCCGCCGAAGTACGGGTCGGGGACCTCGCTCCCGGGGCCGACCTTCGGCTGCCCCTCGGCGTCCTCGCCGTCGCCGAAGAAGACGCCGACCGGAGCCATGTGGAAGGAGTCCGCGACGCCCATCTTCTCGGCGGCCGCCTTGAGGTGGACGTCGGAGGGGGTCATCGTCGGGTTGAGCCGGACGCCGAGCATCCGCTTGGCCTGGTCGTAGTACGGGGCGAGTTCCGCGTGCCAGTCGGTGATGGACGCCCACTGCCGGTCCTCGAAGAAGGCGGTGGGCGGCACGTACAGCGTGTTGGCGTAGTTGAGCGAGCCGCCGCCCACGCCGGCGCCCGCGAGCACCATCACATTGCCGAGGAGATGGATCCGCTGGATCCCGTACAACCCGAGGGCCGGGGCCCACAGGTAGTTGCGGAGGTCCCAGCTGTTCCTCGGCAGGCTCTCGCGGGTGAACCGGCGCCCCGACTCCAGGACGCCGACCCGGTACCCCTTCTCGGTGAGCCGCAGTGCCGAGACCGCCCCTCCGAAGCCCGATCCGATGACGATCACGTCGTAGTCGTAGTCGTTGTCGTGGGCGTTGTCGTACGACACTGCTGTGCCTCCTAGGCGGTACCCGACAGGTGCTAGCGCAAGCGGAGAGCCTTCATGACCTTGAGGCTGCGGGTCATGAACGCGGCGTACTTCTCGTCGTCCATGCCCAGCGAGGGCCCCATCGGCAGCAGCCGCTGGTGGGCGACGGTCTGGGCCTCGGTGTACTTGAGGATGCCCTCGGAGCCGTGGCGGCGGCCGAGGCCGGAGTCCTTCATGCCGCCCATGGGCGCCTGGGCACTGCCGTAGGCCGGGGCGTAACCCTCGTTGATGTTGACGGTGCCGGTGCGCAGGCGGGCGGCGACGGCGTGGCCCCGGCGCGCGTCCTTCGTCCACACGCTGGAGTTCAGGCCGTACGCGGTCGCGTTGGCCTGGGCGACGGCCTCGTCCTCGTCGGTGAAGCGGTAGATCGAGACGACCGGGCCGAAGGTCTCCTCCCCGCACACCGCCATCGGGGCCTCGACGCCGTCGAGGATGGTGGGCTCGTAGAAGAGCGGGCCGATGTCGGGGCGGGCGGTGCCGCCCGCGACGAGGGTGGCGCCCTTGGCGACGGCCTCGTCCACGTGCCGCTGTACGGTCTCCAGCTGGCGATCGCCGACGAGGGAGCCCATGTCGGCGCCGTAGGCCAGCGAGCTGCCCAGGCGCATGGCCTTGGTGCGGGCCGCGAACCGGGCCACGAACTCGTCGGCGATCGAGGCGTGCACGTACAGCCGCTCGATGGAGATGCAGAGCTGGCCGGCGGAGGAGAAGCAGGCGCGGACGGCTCCGGCGGCGGCCTTCTCGATGTCGGCGTCGCGCAGGACGAGCATGGCGTTCTTGCCGCCGAGTTCGAGGGAGACCCCGACGAGGCGGGCGGCCGCGCCCTGGGCGACCTCGCGGCCGGTACGCGTGGAGCCGGTGAAGGACACGTAGTCGGCGTGCCGGACCACCTCGGGGCCGACGACCGGGCCCTCGCCGAGCACGATCTGGAACACCTCGGCGGGCAGCCCGGCCTCGATCAGCAGGTCACGGGCCCACAGGGCGGTGAGCGCGGTCTCGGTGTCGGGCTTCATGACCAGCGCGTTGCCCGACACGAAGGCCGGCAGGGCGTCGCCGACGGAGAGTTCGAGCGGGTAGTTCCAGGGCGCGATCTGGCCGACGACCCCGCGCGGCTGGCGCAGCTCGGTGACCTTGGTGAGGGTGGGCATGGCGCCCGCGTGGCCCTTGGGCCGCAGGTACGAGGCGGCCTTGCGGCCGTAGTGGCGCGCGGCTATGGCCACGGCCTGGACCTCTTCGTGGGCGTGCAGACGGGCCTTGCCGGTCTCCAGCTGGATCAGGTCGAGCACCTCGGCCTGCCGCTGAAGGACCAGGTCGTGGAAGCGGAGCAGTACGGCGGCCCGCGCCCGGACGGGCGTGGCGGCCCAGGCGGGCTGCGCCGCGCGGGCCCTCTCGAAGGCGGTGGCCACGTCCTCTGGGGTCGCTTCGGGGAGGTCCGCCAGCTTGGCCCCGGTGAAGGGGGTGTGGTTGGCGGTGCGGCCGGAGCCGATCACTCCGCGGGTCAGCCGCGCGACCAGGTCGGGGGTCACCACGTCGGCGGCGGTGCGGGCACCGGCCGGGGCGGCTGCGACCGGGTTGGTGGGCTGCGGGGCGGTGCGGAGGGGGGCCGGGGCCTGCGAGTCCGTCATGGCGGTGAGCGTATTCCGCCCGCGGGGCTTTGGGTACCCGTGGGTAACCGGATTTTGCCATTTCCGCCAGTGATCGCTGGCAGGATGACGGGAAAGGCCCCGGTCACCTCCCCCGGCCGACCGGTCACCCCGGTCACCCCGGGTCGCCCCGGTCGCCCCGGTCAGTGCTCCCCGGCGGGCAGCCACCCGCTGAGCACCGTGTCGAACTGGGCGCGCGTCGTGGTCCAGTCGGCGGCCGGGCCCGACATGTAGACGGCGTACTCGGTCCCGTTCGGCGCGACGTACATCTGCTCGATGGCCCGACGGGGCCCGGCGTGGGTCCCCTTCTCGGTCCAGGTGAAGTCCCACAGGGCGGCCTTCGTCTGGTCCCGGAAGGTGTTCGGGTTCAGCTTCTGCCGCTTGTAGTCCGTCCGCAGCCGCAGCTGCTTCTCCAGGTCGAGCAGGTGCATGTACGGGTTCTCGAAGGCCGGCTTCCCCGCCGCGATGCGGATGAAGTGCCTGCCGTTGTCGGCGGTGTAGTCGATCTGGTTGCCGTCCATCTGCCGCTTCCAGCCGTCCGGGACGAACAGCGTGAAGCCCTCCGGGTCGGTGACCTCGGTGAAGCCGTCCGGAACGGTCTCCGCCCCGCCGTCCTTGGCGTCCGCGCCGCCGACGGGCGTATCGGGAGCCCCGGCCGAGGTGCGCTCCCCGTCCTTGCCGTCGTCGCCGGTGTACTTCAGCACCCCGAACACCCCGCCGCCGCCGAGCAGCGCCGCCACCAGGGCGACCGCGGCGGCCCGCTTGACCCGGCCCCGGGCCCGGTTCGCGGGCGCGGGCGGCTCCGGCAGGGCGGCCGTCGGCGCGTACTCCTGCACCGGCGCGTACTCCTGTACCGGGACGGCCCGCTGCGGCCGCTGCGGCTGCGCGGGGGCCAGCTCGTCGGGGGACACCGCGCGCGTCGGCACGTACGCCTGGGCCGCCTTCGGCTCCCGGCCCTCCATCGCCTCCAGCAGCATCCGCTCGGCCTCCACGGCCGACGGCCGCTGCGCCGGATCCTTGCGCAGCAGGGCCGTGATGACCGGCCCCAGCGCCCCGGACTGGCGCAGCGCGGGCGGCTCGTCGTTGACGACGGCCTGCAGGCTGGAGATGGGCGAGGTACGGCGGAACGGCGAGCGGGCCTCGACGGCCGTGTACAGCGTCGCGCCGAGCGACCACAGGTCGGACGCCGGGTCCGGCGCCCCGCCGGTGACCCGCTCGGGGGCCAGGTAGTCGATGGAGCCCACGAGTTCGCCCGTGCGCGTGATGGAGGAGTCACCCTCGATCGCGGCGATCCCGAAGTCCGTGAGCAGCACCCGGCCGTCCTTGGCCAGCAGCACGTTCCCGGGCTTCACGTCCCGGTGCAGTACGCCGACCGCGTGCGCGGCCCGCAGCGCGCCCAGCACGTGCAGCCCGATCCGGGCCGCCTCGCGGGGCTCGATCCGGCCGGCCGACTTGGCCGCCTCCGCGAGGGACGGGCCGTCGATGTACTCCATGACGATCCACGGCCGGTCGTCGTGCTCCAGCACGTCGTGGACGGTGACGACGGCCGGGTGCTGGATCCGCGCGGCCGCCCGGGCCTCCTTCTGCGTCCGGGCGTGCAGGACGTCCCGGTCGGCCTGGGCCACGTACAGACCCGCTGTCAGTTCCTTGACCGCGACCGTCCGGTGCAGCAGCTCGTCATGCGCGCGCCACACCTTGCCCATGCCGCCACGGCCGATGGGCTCGACGAGCCGGTACCGGCCCGCGAGCACCGCACCCGCACCTGTCTGCTGTTCCACGAATCCCCGCCACTCTGTGCACTTCGGGCCAGATTACGGAGCGCCCGGGCACTGCCGGAACCACGCGGGGGCGGTGAGACAGCACTGTGACGCAATTGCCGTACTGATCCCCCGTCAGTCGGGCCTCAGCCACCCGACTTGTAACTGGCCGTGGCCTTCTCGAAGACTTCGGTGACCTTACCTTCCTGGTCCTGCGGCCCCGTGACCAGGACGATGTGATAGCTGCCGCCCAGTGCGACGACGAAATTGCGGGCCACGACGGACCGGCCGTTGCCGTCGATCCAGGTGTACCGGCCGGTGACGCGGAGCTGGTTGCCCACCTTGGTCGAGCGGATGTCGCTGACGCTGGACCAGGTGGAGGAGCGGTACGGGCCCAGCTCCGGCTCCTTGTCCTTCTGGTACGTCGCCGGGTCGGGGTTGGCCCCCTCGACCTTGTCCCGGCCGGGCACGACGGTCAGGGCGAAGTCCCCGTCGGTGTAGCGCACCTGCCCGGACTCGTTGACCCCGCGGCGCTCCCAGCCGTTGGGGACGACGATCTCGAAGTGCTCGGCGTCCTGCTGGGTCGTGTAGCCGGGCGGGGCCGGGGCGTTCGTCTGCGGCGCGGGCCGCGACTCGGGCGGGCTCGCCGACGGGGCCGGGCTCTTGGCGGGCTGCCGGGTCTGCGGGGTCTGCGGGGTCTGTTGCTGCACCGGCTGCTTGGACGCCGTGTCCTGCCGGTCCTGTTGGTCCGCGGCCCGGGGCATGAAGAACATCGCGTAGGCCACGGCCCCGGCCAGGAGCGCCAGGATGCCGACGAGCAGGCTCCGGCCGAGGGAGCGGGGCCTGCGGGGGGCGGCGGGATTGCGGTGGCGTCCGTGCAGGTCGCCGCGCCGGCGTACGACGGGCAGCCGCGCGGGATCCGGCTCGGGCATCGGGAGCACTCCGAAGCCGAGGCCGGCGCCGTCGGGCTCCGGGGCGGAGCGCACCAGGGAGCGCAGCCAGCCGCGGAGCTCCTCGAAGTCGGGCCGCTCGGTGGGGTCCTGACGCAGCAGGGACTCCACGACCGGGCGGAGCGGGCCGCACTCCTCGGCGAAGGCGGGGGGCTCGGCGCAGACCATCTCCACGAGCTCGGCGACGCTGTCCTCGGGGTACGGGGCGTGGCCCTGGACGGCCCGGTACAGGAGTGCGCCGAGCGCCCAGAGGTCGGTGGCGGGCCCGACGGGCGCGGCCAGCTGCCAGTGCCCGTGCACCGGCCCGGCCTGCTCGGGCGCCCAGCGCTCGGTGACGGCCCCGACCACGGCCATCCGCGTCTGCCGCGCCCGCTCGGCGTCCAGCCCGCTCCGCGGCCCCCCGCCGGCCGCACCCCCGCCCTGCGGCCCCGGCTGCCCAACCCCCGCTGCCCGGCCCCCGGGCGGACCACCGACCGGGGCGGCGCCGACGTGCGGGTACCCGTAGCCGGGGCCCGGCTCCGTGCCCGACGGCGCGGGCCCGGGCTGCGGATGGCCGTACCCGGCGGCCGGGTACGACTGCCCCGGGCCCTCGGGACCCGACGGCGCGGCGCCGACCTGCGGGTACGCGTACCCGGCGGCCGGGCGGGGCTGCCCGGGGCCCGGCTCGGTGCCCGCGGTGTCGAGGTACGCGTAGCCGGCGGTCGGCTGAGCACCCGCCGGGGCGCCGGCCTGCGGTGAGCCGTACCCGGCGCCCGAGGGCGACTGCCCCGGGCCCTCGGGGCCCGACGGGGCGGGGCGGACCTGCGGGGTCTGGCCTAAGGCGTCCAGGGCCGAACCGGCTGCGGGGGGCGGGGGGTCCGCCTGGTGGTAGCCCTGCGGGAGGGCGAGTTGTGCGGGCAGGGCGGGGCGGCCCGGAACCGCGGTCGGCGCCGTCGGGCTCGGGGGCGGGCTCGGGGTTCCGGCCGGGGCCGCAATCGCGGCCGGGGGCGGGTTCTGGGGCGGCTCCGGCGGCTGCTGGCGGCGCGGGGTGGCGCCGTGCCAGCTCGCGCCCGCGCCCGCTCCCGGGCCGCCGTACGGGTACGAGTACCCCTGCGGGAGGTTCGACCCCTCCGGGCGTTGCTCGAGCTCGGGGGCGGGCCCGGACCCCGGCCCGGCCTTGCGCTGCTCGGCGACGCGGGCGGCGGCCTGCGCACCGGCGCGGTACGCCGCGATCGCCCCGGCCCGCGCGGCGGCCTTCAGATCGGGCCGGCTCTCACCGCTCCCGGGGGTGATGTGGTCGTCGTACCGCGGCCCGGTGTCGTACCCGGGAGCCACGAGCGGCGCGTACCCGGGCGCCCCGGCCTCCGGTCCCCGCACGGCCAACCCGGCCTCCGCTCCCGCACCGGGAAACTCCCCGGATCCCACCCCGGGCCCGTCCCCCGCCCCGGCATTCCCGTCAGGACGCTGCTGCCCCGCAGCCCCACCGCCACGCCCGTCAGGGCCCGCCCCGGGCCACTGCACCGCGGCCGCACCCGGCACCGCGTCAGGGCCCACTCCGAGCCACTCCCCCGCCGCCGCACCCGGCACCCCGTCAGAGCCCAGCCCTCGCTGCTGCCCCGCAGCCCCACCGCCACGCCCGTCAGAGCCCGCCCCGGGCCACTGCACCGCGGCCGCACCCGGCACCGCATCAGGGCCCGGTCCGCGCAGCTGCGCCGGTGGGAGTTCCGGGGCGACGGGAACCGCGGGCGCAGGCGCGGCCGGGCCGGAATCGCCCGTGTCCGCCGGGGCGCGGGCCGCAGGAGCGGCGGCCGGGCCGTCGGGGCCCGGGCCGGCCTGGGCCGGCAGCAGTTCCGTGGCCGCGCCGGGGAATCCGTCGGGGCCCGGCCCGCGCGGCGGCGTCGCCCCGGCGTAGCCGCCCCAGCCCGCGCCACCGCCGGAGGCGTCCGGTACCGGGTCGTACCCGCACAGGGCTTCCTCCGCCGCCCCCGCGGCCAGCCCGGTCAGCACGACCCGCCCGTCCTCGCAGATCAGTACCGTCCGCATCGTGATGTTCCGGTGCGTCCAGCCGTGCGCGTGCAGCACCCGCAGCGCGGTCAGCACGTCGGACGCCACCTCCGCCGCCCGGTACGGGCTCAGCGGTTCATCGGCGACCAGTGCCGCCAGCGGCCTGGCCGGGACCAACTCGCTCACTATCCACAGCGACCCGCCCTCGGCGAACACGTCGAAGACCTGGTCCAGCCTGGGATGGTCCGGCACGGACGCGGCCGCCTGCGCCGCGGCGATGGCCCGCCGCACGGCCGGCAGTTCCCCCGCCGGGCGCCGCCCGGCCACCGGCCCGGCCGCGGGCCCACGCGATCCGTCCAGCAGCTCCGCGTCGACGACCTCCGGCAACGGCACCTGCCGTACCAGGACTTCCTGGCCGCTCCGCGTGTCGAAGGCCCGGGTCTCCACCAGCTCGTACTCGTCGGACGGCGGCAGCGGCAGACGGTACCGCTCGGCCAGGATCCGGCCCGCGTAGTCCTCCACTTCGCCTCCCCCGAGTGCGGTGGGCCCCCCATGGCCCCGGAGCCACGATACGACGCCCGGGCCGCCCGCGTCCCGGGCCTGACAAGGCTCGCTCGGGTCAGCCGTCAGCCGTCAGCCGACCGCCGCCGACCGCCGGCCGTCAGCCCAGCGACTGGAAGGTCTGGAAGGCGGTGTTGCGCATCTGCGTGCACTCCGGGCCGTCCCACTGGTCGGCGACGCAGCTGATCATGATGGCGTAGCCGTGCTTCGCGTCCAGCTTGAACCCGCGGTTCAGCACCCGGACCCGCTGGCCCTTCTGATCCCGCTCGAACTCCCAGTCGGCGACGGTCGGGTAGCCCCGGTAGTCCACCACGTCGAGCCGGATCAGGTGGTAGTTCTTGCTGCTCCCCGCCGTGGACGGAGCCAGCTCGGCCCACGCGGCGCGGGCGTCTTCGCCCGGCTTGGCGTTGTAGTCGACCTGGATGCGCGGGAAACCGCCGTCGCGGTTGTATATCCCGCCCGAGTTCTCGCCGGCTATGTCCGCCAGCTTGAAGCCCTCGGGCATCGCCATCGAGAAGTGGAACCCTGGGTCCGTCACGACGGCGTACCCCGGCGGAAGTCCCGCCCCGGGGCCCCCGGGCGTGGCGCCCTGGCCCTGGCTGCTCTGCCCCGCCGTCTGGCCCTGGCCCTGACCTTGCCCCTGGCCCTGGCTCGTGTTGCCGCTCGGCGTCTGCCCCTGGCTCGGGGTGCTGCCGCCGCCGGAGGCGCCGTTGGGCTCGGGCGCCTTCGCGGAGCCGCCCGGCGACGGGCTGCCGGCCGCGGTCGGGTTCTTGCCGCCCTTGCCCTTGCCCTCCTGGTCGTCCTTGTCGTCGCCGCTGACCGCGTACGCGATGAGGGAGCCGATCACGGCGAGGACGACGATCACCCCGGCTATCGCCAGGGCGATGGTCCGGCGCTGCATGACGTCGGTGAGCGGCGCCGGGACGGGCGAGGGCCGCGAGGCCGGGGCCTCGGCGGCCGTGGCTGCCGCCGCGGCGGCCGCGCTCGCCGCCGCTGCCTTGCGGGCCGACTTCAGCGCCGCGCGGGCCCGTTCGCGCTGCTCGCGCTCGCGCCGGTCGCGCTCCTTCTTCTCCGCCTTCTCGGTCGCCCGCTCGGCCGCCTTCGCGGCCTTTTCGGCAGCCGCCTTCTCCGCGGCCTCGTTGGCCTCGGCGAGGGAGATCTGCCGGGTCTCCTCGGCGGCCGGGGTCGGCTCCGGGGCCGGCTCCTCGGGCGCGTCGATGACGGCGGTGAGCATGGCACGCGCACGGTTGTCGTCGAGACGGCGGGCGGGGTCCTTGGCGAGCAGGCCGTAGATGACCTCGGTCAGCGGTCCGGCGTTCTTCGGCGGGTCCACCGGCTCGGTCATCACCGCGGTGAGGGTGGCGAGCGCGGAGCCCTTGTCGTACGGGGGCACGCCTTCGACGGCGGCGTACAGCAGCCCGCCGAGGGACCACATGTCGGCCGGAGGGCCGGGCTTGTGGCCGCGGGCGCGCTCGGGCGAGATGTACGAGGGGGCGCCGACGAGCATGCCGGTGGAGGTGACGGAGGGGTCGCCCTCGACCTGCGCGATGCCGAAGTCGGTGAGGATGACGCGGCCGTTGCCGTTGTCGGCGATGAGCACGTTGGAGGGCTTCACGTCGCGGTGCAGGATGCCCTGGCCGTGCGCGGCGCGCAGTACGTCGAGCACGGCGAGGCCGACCTCGGCGGCGCGGCGCGGGGTCAGCGGGCCCTGCTCGCGTATGAACTCCGCGAGCGAGGGGCCCTCGATGAGCTCCATGACGATCCACGGCCGGGCGTCTTCGTCGACGACGTCGTAGACGGTGACGGCGCCCCCGCTGCGGATGCGGGCGATGGCCTTGGCCTCGCGGAGCGTACGGGTGATGAGCCGGCGCTTCTCGTCCTCGTCGACCCCGGTGCTGAACCGGAGTTCCTTGACGGCGACGGTACGGCCGAGCATCTCGTCCTCGGCGCGCCACACGGTGCCCATGCCGCCCTTGCCGAGCACTTCGCGCAGCCGGTACCGACGCGCGAGCAGCCGCCCCTCGTCCTGTCCGCCGGCAGCCTTGGCCGCGGCCGCCTTGACGGCGGCCGCCACCGCGTCGGCCTTCTCCACAACAGGGTTGGCCCCGGTCTTGGGCGCGGCCTTCACCGCAGGCGCAGACGCTGACACAGGCTTCGCGTCCTCAGGCTCCGCCGAAGCCGATACGGGCTTGCGCGCCGCCGGCACACCACCAGCCGCCTTCGCAGCCCCGCCCGCGCCCTGACCCACCGCAGGCGCAGGCTTCGCGTCTTCCGCCTCCGCCGACACGGCCGCGCCCGCCTTCGCAGCCGCGGCCTTCGCCAGATCCGGCTTCGCCGCGGCCGCCCCGGCAGACGACTTCGCAGCGCCGGCCGCAGGCTTACCCAGGTCCGGCTTCGCCGCGGCCGCCCCGGCAGGCTTCGCGTCCTGAGGCTCCGCCGCGGACACACGGGCAGCCGACTTCGCACCCCCGGCCTCCGGCTTGCCCAGGCTCGGCTTCGCCGCAGGCGACGCGGCAGGCTTCGCAGGGCCGGCCGCAGGCTTAGCCAGGTCCGGCTTCGCCGCAGGCGACGCGGCAGGCTTCGCAGCGCCGGCCGCAGGCTTGGCCAGGTCCGGCTTCGCCGCAGGCGACGCGGCAGGCGACGCGGCAGGCGACGCGGCAGGCGACTCAGACGACCCCGGCGCCGCCGACCCAGGCTTTGCCCGGCCCTGCTGCGCCGCAGGCGACTCGGCAGGTGACTCGGTGTGCTCCGGCTTCGACATGCGTCCCCTCTGCGATCGTGCCGCCTGCTCCGGCTGCCCCGCTGCCCCGGCAGCCCCGGCAGAACCCGCGCGGTAACCCGCCCCGGCAGAACCCTCATTGTCCCTCACTCCGCAACGGACGGGAGCCCCGGGTCCGCCGGTTCCGCCTTCCGCATCGCGGAGTTACAACGGAACGATGTCAGGTGCCCCCAACCGGGCCGCGTCCGCCGTCTGGTCGTCGGGCTGGCGCTGCGATTCCCGCTCCGCCTGCACCCTCTTTTCGTAGTGCTCCACTTCTTTCTCGATCTGCTGCTTGTCCCACCCCAGCACCGGCGCCATCAACTCCGCGCACTCCCGCGCCGACCGCGTCCCCCGGTCGAAGGTCTCGATCGAGATCCGCGTCCGCCGCGTCAGCACGTCGTCCAGGTGCCGCGCCCCCTCGTGCGACGCCGCGTACACCACTTCCGCCCGCAGGTAGTCGTCCGCGCCCGTCAGCGGCTCGCCCAGCCCCGGGTCCCCCGCGATCAGGTCCAGCAACTCCTCCGTCAGCGACCCGTACCGGTTCAACAGGTGCTCCAGCCGCACCACATGAAGGCCCGTCCGCGCCGCGGTCCTCGCCCGCCCGTTCCACAGCGCCCGGTACCCCTCGGCGCCCACCAGCGGCACGTCCTCGGTCACGCACGGCGCCACCCGCTGGTCGAGCCCGTGCACGGCCTCGTCCACCGCGTCCTTGGCCATGACCCGGTACGTCGTGTACTTGCCGCCCGCGACCACCACCAGCCCCGGCACCGGGTGGGCCACCGTGTGCTCGCGCGAGAGCTTGCTCGTCGCGTCCGACTCCCCGGCCAGCAGCGGCCGCAGGCCCGCGTACACCCCCTGGACGTCGTCCCGCGTCAGCGGCACCGCCAGCACCGAGTTCACGTGCTCCAGCAGGTAGTCGATGTCCGCGCTCGACGCCGCCGGGTGCGCCTTGTCGAGGTCCCAGTCGGTGTCGGTGGTGCCCACGATCCAGTGCCGGCCCCACGGGATGACGAACAGCACCGACTTCTCGGTCCGCAGGATCAGCCCGGAGCTCGAATGGATCCGGTCCTTCGGCACGACCAGGTGGATGCCCTTCGAGGCGCGTACGTGGAACTGCCCGCGCTCCCCGATCAGCGCCTGGGTGTCGTCCGTCCACACGCCCGTCGCATTCACGACCTGCTTCGCGCGGATCTCGTACTCTCCGCCGCCCTCGACGTCCTGCACCCGCGCCCCGACCACCCGCTCGCCCTCGCGCAGGAAGGCGACCACCCTCGCCCGGTTGGCGCAGTGTGCCCCGTATGCCGCGGCCGTACGGACCAAGGTCGCGACGTACCGCGCGTCGTCCATCTGGGCGTCGTAGTACTGCAGGGCGCCCACCAGTGCGTCCTTGCGCAGCGCCGGCGCGATCCGCAGCGCGCGCGCCCGTGACAGGTGCCGGTGCGTCGGCAGCCCCCGCCCGTGGCCGCTGGACACCGACATCGCGTCGTACAGCGCGACGCCCGAGCCGGCGTAGAAGCGCTCCCAGCCCTTGTGCTGGAGCGGGTAGAGGAAGGGCACGGGCTTCACCAGGTGCGGGGCCAGCCGCTCGAGCAGCAGGCCGCGCTCCTTCAGCGCCTCCCGCACCAGGGCGAAGTCGAGCATCTCCAGATAGCGCAGCCCGCCGTGGATCAGCTTGCTGGAGCGGCTGGAGGTGCCGGACGCCCAGTCCCGCGCCTCCACCAGCCCCGTCGCGAGACCTCTGGTCACGGCGTCGAGGGCGGTGCCGGCCCCCACCACGCCCGCGCCGACCACCAGCACGTCCAATTCCCGCTCGGCCATCGCGGCGAGCGCCTCCGCGCGCTGCGCGGGCCCCAGTGTCGCTGTCCTCACGGCTGCCTCCCGTTGATGCGGATGTGTCCCGCCTGATGCAGATGTCCTGCCTGATGCGGATGTCCCGCTCGATACAGGTGTTCCCGCCCGCTGCGGGTGATCCCGCTCACATCGCCCGTTCATGATTCTGACCGGCCGCACCGACATCAGCCACCGCCTGTGGACAACACAACAGTGGCCACCACCGCGCAATGCGACATATCTGTCATATATACGCCTAGTCTGACATTGCGCCAGCTCCACGCATCCACAGGACTTGCGCGCACCGCCCCCTCGTGCATGTCAGGGAAGGGAAGGGACGGCACCCCCATGCCCGCAGATCTCGCCGTCATCGGACTCGGCCATCTCGGTCTCCCGCTCGCCCAGGCAGCCGTCGCCGCCGGGATCGAGACGGTCGGCTACGACAGCGGTCCGGCCACGGACTCCACCCTCACCGCCGCCGAGATCCGCCGCATGTCGGCGGCCGGCTTCCGGATCACCACCAACCCCGCCGAACTCGGCCGGGTCCGCACCGCCGTCATCTGCGCCCCGACCCAGCTCGGCGCCGACCGCGCGCTCGACCTCTCCTCGGTCGGCGAGGCCGGCCGCACGCTCGCCGCACGGCTGCGCCCGCACACCACCGTCATCCTCGAATCGGCCGCCCACCCGGGGGTCACCGAGGACTACCTGCGGCCCATCCTCGAAAGCGGCTCCGGACTGCTCGCCGGCCGGGACTTCCACCTGGCCTACTCCCCCAGCCGCCTCGACCCGGGCAAC
This sequence comes from Streptomyces sp. NPDC060028, assembly GCF_042736725.1. Lineage (NCBI taxonomy): Bacteria > Bacillati > Actinomycetota > Actinomycetes > Kitasatosporales > Streptomycetaceae > Streptomyces > Streptomyces sp. NPDC060028. The sequence continues at coordinate 22,087 of NZ_JBHWVJ010000028.1, forward strand.
CGCACCCACGGCGTCGCCAACACCCCCAAGGTCATCGGCGGCCTCACCCCCGCCTGCACCGAGTCCGCGCACGCCTTCTACGCCCGGCTCACCGAGAAGGTGGTCCGCGCCCGCGGCCTGCGCGAGGCGGAGACCGTACAGCTCCTCGAGACGAACTACCGGCACGTCAACATCGCCCTCATGAACGAGATGGCCGTGCTCTGCCACGACCTCGGCGTGGACCTGTGGGACGTCATCCGCTGCGCCGAGACCAAGCCGTACGGGTTCCAGGCCTTCCGCCCCGGCCCCGGGGTCGGCGGCCACGGCGTCCCGCTCGACCCCAATTACCTCCCCCACACCACCCGCACCCCCGGTCACCCCCTGCGCATGGTCGGTCTGGCCCAGGAGATCAACAACCGGATGCCGCAGTACGTCATCCAGCGCTCCGCCACCCTGCTCAACGAGCACGGCAAATCCGCCCGCGGGGCCCGGGTCCTGCTGCTCGGGGTCACGTACAAGCCCGACCTCGCCGACCAGGAGGGCTCCCCGGCGAGCGAGATCGCCAGCCGCCTGCTCGACCTCGGGGCCCTGGTCAGCTACCACGACCCCTTCATCGCCGGATGGCGCGTACGGGACCGGCCCGTCCCCCGCGCCGAGTCGCTGTACGAGGCCGCGGCCAATGCCGACCTGACGATCCTGCTCCAGCACCACCGCACGTACGACCTCCAAGGCCTCGCGGTGAAGGCCCAGTTGCTGCTCGACACCCGCGGCGCCAGCCCCGCGGGCGCGGCCCACCGGCTCTGAAGCCGGGAAATACCCCCTGTGGATGTCCGACCCGGCTGCTAGCCTGCGGCGTCACTTATCTCGCACTTATGACCTACGGGCACACGTGCGTCTCAAATCCCTGGGGGGGATTTCCCACATGAGCCAGAACTTCCAGCCGCCCGCGCCCAGCTCCTACACCGAGGCCCCCGCGGCCCCGGCCCCCGCCCGCGCCGGCAACATCGGCCTCGGCCTCGTCGCCGCCGTCGTCGCGGCCCTGGTCACCGCCGGCATCTACGGCGCGATCATCGGTGCCACGAAGTACCAGATCGGCTACGCCGCCGTCGGTGTCGGCTTCGTGATCGGCTTCGCCGCGGGCAAGCTGGGCGGCCGCAACCCGCTCCTGCCGGTCGTCGGCGCCCTGCTCTCCCTGGTCGCCGTCCTCGCGGGTCAGATCCTCGGCATCGCCATGATCGGCGCGGACGAACTCGGCGTGGGCACCCTCGACGTGCTGAACCTCGGCGTCTCGCTGCTCTTCGACGCCTGGAAGGAAGACTCGGACCCGCTCACCTTCCTCTTCCTCGCCATCGGCGGCTACACGGCCTTCCAGACCGCCCGCAAGATCGCAGCCTGAGCCGCAGCTCGCCGCGACAGGCCCCGCAGGCTCTGCGCTGGGTCCCTGCGCCGAGTACCTGCGCCGCTACGCCGGAGGGCCGGCACCCCGAGTGGGTGCCGGCCCTCCGGCGTACGCGCGTTCGGACGGACGGTCAGCGGCTGTGCTGCGAGTCCGCGATCGTGACCTCGACCCGCTGGAACTCCTTGAGCTCGCTGTAGCCGGTGGTGGCCATCGAGCGGCGCAGCGCGCCGAAGATGTTCATCGAGCCGTCCGGGATGTGCGACGGGCCGGTGAGGATCTCCTCGGTGGTGCCGACCGTGCCGAGGTCGACCTTCTTGCCGCGCGGCACGTCCTCGTGGACGGCCTCCATGCCCCAGTGGTTGCCCTTGCCGGGCGCGTCGGTGGCACGGGCCAGCGGGGAGCCCATCATCACGGCGTCCGCGCCGCAGGCGACGGCCTTGGGGATGTCGCCGGACCAGCCCACGCCGCCGTCGGCGATGACGTGCACGTAGCGGCCGCCGGACTCGTCCATGTAGTCGCGGCGGGCCGCGGCCACGTCCGCGACTGCGGTGGCCATCGGGACCTGGATGCCGAGGACGTTGCGCGTGGTGTGCGCGGCGCCGCCGCCGAAGCCGACCAGGACACCCGCGGCGCCGGTGCGCATCAGGTGCAGGGCCGCGGTGTAGGTGGCGCAGCCGCCGACGATGACCGGGACGTCGAGCTCGTAGATGAACTGCTTGAGGTTCAGCGGCTCGGCGGCGCCGGAGACGTGCTCGGCCGACACGGTGGTGCCGCGGATCACGAAGATGTCCACGCCCGCGTCCACGACGGCCTTGGAGAACTCGGCGGTGCGCTGCGGGGAGAGCGCCGCGGCGGTGACGACGCCGGCGTCGCGCACCTCCTTGATCCGCTGGCGGATCAGGTCCGCCTGGATCGGGGCGGCGTAGATCTCCTGGAGCCGACGGGTGGCGGACTCCTCCTCCAGCTCCGCGATCTCGTCGAGCAGCGGCTGCGGGTCCTCGTACCGGGTCCACAGGCCTTCGAGGTTCAGCACGCCGAGGCCGCCGAGCTCGCCGATGCGGATGGCGGTCTGCGGGGAGACGACCGAGTCCATGGGGGCGGCCAGGAACGGGAGCTCGAAGCGGTAGGCGTCGATCTGCCAGGCGATCGAGACCTCCTTCGGGTCTCGCGTGCGGCGGCTGGGGACGATGGCGATGTCATCGAACGCGTACGCCCTGCGGCCGCGCTTGCCGCGCCCGATCTCGATCTCAGTCACGTGTGGTGGCCTTTCCTCTGGGTCTGCCCGTCCAGTATCCCCGAACCCCGGCGGCTCGCGTTCCGGTGACCGCTGTACGGACGCACGCGCGGGCACGGCGAAGGGGCGGGCCCGAAGCGGACCCGCCCCTTCATACGATCACACCGTTCAGCCCTTGCGGGAGTAGTTCGGGGCCTCGACGGTCATCTGGATGTCGTGCGGGTGGCTCTCCTTGAGGCCCGCGGAGGTGATCCGGACGAACCGGCCGCGGTCCTGGAGCTCCGGCACCGTGCGGCCGCCGACGTAGAACATCGACTGCCGCAGGCCGCCGATGAGCTGGTGCACGACCGCGGAGAGCGGGCCGCGGTAGGGCACCTGGCCCTCGATGCCCTCGGGGATGAGCTTGTCGTCGCCGCCCACGCCCTCCTGGAAGTAGCGGTCCTTGGAGTAGGAGCGCTGGTCGCCGCGGGACTGCATCGCGCCGAGCGAGCCCATGCCGCGGTACGACTTGAACTGCTTGCCGTTGATGAAGAGCAGCTCGCCCGGGGACTCCTCGCAGCCCGCGAGCAGCGAGCCGAGCATCACCGTGTCGGCGCCCGCGACCAGGGCCTTGGCGATGTCGCCGGAGTACTGCAGGCCGCCGTCGCCGATGACCGGGACGCCTGCGGCCTTGGCCGCCAGCGCGGCCTCGTAGATGGCGGTGACCTGCGGGACGCCGATGCCGGCGACGACGCGGGTGGTGCAGATGGAGCCGGGGCCGACGCCGACCTTGATGCCGTCGCAGCCGGCGTCGATGAGCGCCTGGGCGCCGTCGCGGGTGGCGACGTTGCCGCCGATGACGTCCACCGTGGAGTTCGACTTGATCTTGGCGACCATGTCGCCGACCAGGCGGGAGTGGCCGTGGGCGGTGTCGACGACGATGAAGTCGGCGCCCGCCTCGATCAGGGCCTGGGCGCGCTCGTACGCGTCGCCGGCGACGCCGACGGCCGCGCCGACGAGCAGCCGGCCGTCCTTGTCCTTGGCGGCGTTGGGGTACTTCTCGGCCTTGACGAAGTCCTTGACCGTGATGAGGCCCTTGAGGATGCCCGCGTCGTCGACCAGCGGAAGCTTCTCGATCTTGTGCCGGCGCAGCAGCTCCATGGCGTCCACGCCCGTGATGCCGACCTTGCCGGTGACCAGCGGCATCGGGGTCATGACCTCGCGCACCTGGCGGCTGCGGTCCGACTCGAAGGCCATGTCGCGGTTGGTGACGATGCCGAGCAGCTTGCCGGCCGGGTCGGTGACCGGGACGCCGGAGATGCGGAACTTCGCGCAGAGCTCGTCGGCCTCGCGCAGCGTCGCGTCGGGGTGCACCGTGATCGGGTCGGTGACCATGCCGGACTCGGAGCGCTTGACCAGGTCGACCTGGTTGGCCTGGTCGGCGATGGAGAGGTTGCGGTGCAGGACGCCGACGCCGCCCTGGCGGGCCATCGCGATGGCCATGCGGGCCTCGGTGACCTTGTCCATGGCGGCGGAGAGCAGCGGAACGTTCACACGGACGTTGCGCGAGATGAGGGAGGAGGTGTCGATGGCGTCAGGCGACATGTCCGACGCGCCCGGCAGCAGCAGCACGTCGTCGTAGGTCAGTCCGAGCGTGGCGAATTTGTCGGGCACTCCAGTCGAACCGCTGTCAGTCATGACACCTTCCCAAATGGTCTTGCTCAGCGCGGATGTCCATGCTAACGGGATCCCGAAGCGTCTCATTCCACGACCAAGGTCAACCGGAAGTTTCGTAGTTTCCTACGACGCTCTACGACACTCCCTGCGTCGAGCCTACTGCTCGGCGAGCGCGCGGAGCCGGCTGAGAGCCCGGTGCTGGGCCACTCGCACCGCCCCGGGCGACATCCCGAGCATCTGCCCGGTCTCCTCGGCGGTCAGCCCGACGGCCACCCGCAGTACGAGGAGTTCGCGCTGGTTCTCCGGCAGGTTGGCCAGCAGCTTCTTGGCCCACGCGGCGTCACTGCTCAGCAGCGCCCGCTCCTCCGGCCCCAGCGAGTCGTCGGGCCGCTCGGGCATCTCGTCGGAGGGCACGGCCGTACTGCCCGGATGCCGCATGGCGGCCCGCTGCAGGTCCGCGACCTTGTGCGCGGCGATGGCGAAGACGAAGGCCTCGAAGGGGCGCCCGGTGTCGCGGTAGCGCGGCAGGGCCATCAGGACGGCGACGCAGACTTCCTGCGCCAGGTCCTCGACGAAGTGACGAGCATCACCCGGAAGTCGCGACAGCCGCGTACGGCAATAGCGGATGGCGAGGGGGTGCACGAAGGCGAGCAGGTCGTGCGTGGCCTGCTCGTCGCCGTCCACCGCACGGCGTACGAGCGCGCTGACAGCCCCGGCACTGCCGCCTTTGGCGGCGCCGGTGGGGCCTGTGGCCGCGGGTGACCCCAGGGCCTCGTCGTCGCGCATCAATCCATGGTGCCTTGGCGCCGGAGCATTCGCGGCACTGCGGCCCGTGTTGTGCATCGAAGCGTTATGCGGAGCGGGTGCGCCGGTACTCATCGTCTGCGCCCTCCCCTCCCGCTCGGCCGAACTGTCGCCACACCCTCAAGGATGCGGCATCGCGCACGAAGCGACACGCCCCTTGGATTGTGCCCCGCCGATCCCGGGTGCGCACCGGGTACGACAGGACCGCCGGGCGACACCGGGCGGACCCGAGTACGGCACCAGCTCGCCGCCCCGCCCGCCGATGGCGGACGGGACTGCTCCGGGCGGCCGGTGATCAGCGGAGGGGGACGACGGGGCCGGGGCGGACGGGCCCCGGATCAGCGGACCCTCAGCGGACCAGGCCCCAGCGGAACCCGAGCGCCACCGCGTGCGCGCGGTCCGAGGCGCCCAGCTTCTTGAAGAGCCGGCGGGCGTGCGTCTTGACGGTGTCCTCGGAGAGGAAGAGCTCGCGCCCGATCTCCGCATTGGACCGGCCGTGGCTCATGCCCTCCAGCACCTGGATCTCGCGCGCGGTGAGCGTGGGCGCGGCGCCCATCTCGGCCGAGCGCAGCCGGCGCGGGGCCAGCCGCCAGGTCGGGTCGGCGAGGGCCTGGGTGACCGTGGCCCGCAGTTCGGCGCGCGAGGCGTCTTTGTGCAGATAGCCCCGGGCGCCGGCGGCGACCGCGAGGGCCACGCCGTCCAGGTCCTCGGCGACCGTCAGCATGATGATGCGGGCGCCGGGGTCGGCCGAGAGCAGCCGGCGAACCGTCTCCACACCGCCGAGTCCGGGCATCCGTACATCCATCAGAATCAGGTCGGAGCGGTCGGCACCCCAGCGGCGGAGGACTTCCTCGCCGTTGGCAGCCGTCGTCACACGCTCGACGCCGGGCACGGTGGCAACCGCGCGACGGAGCGCCTCTCGGGCAAGCGGGGAGTCGTCGCAGACGAGGACGGATGTCATGACCGCCCTCCGCAGCTGCTGATGCGCGTCACCTTGAGCCTCCAGGCTGGTACGTATCGTCACCTGTGCGATCGATGCCCCCGGACACCTGTCCGAGAACTTCTTGGTTCAACCGCACTCGCTCTCTCAACGATGGTCACTCGAAAGAGTTACGGGTCGGACGGACACCTTCGGCACTCTACGTGAGGAAGCGATCACGGCGCAGATGCCGCGCTCGGCAGGTGTCCTCCATCTGGAGCTATGCCCTATTTGGCGGCTTTTCTTCCGTTTGGCATGTGTCTGAGGCTAGATTCCCAATGAGTCATATTTACATCTACTCCGACAGTAGGTGTGGAGACATGGACCGTATCCGCCTCAGTACCGGCACCAAGAGGACTACCAATGGCAGATTTCTCCCGCCTCCCCGGACCGAACGCCGACCTCTGGGACTGGCAGCTGCTGGCTGCCTGCCGCGGGGTCGACAGCTCCCTCTTCTTCCACCCGGAAGGCGAGCGGGGTGCGGCCAGGAGCGCGCGCGAGGCCTCGGCTAAAGAGGTCTGCATGCGTTGCCCGGTGCGTTCGGAATGCGCCGCGCACGCACTCGCCGTCCGCGAGCCCTACGGGGTGTGGGGCGGCCTCACCGAGGACGAGCGCGAAGAGCTGATGGGCCGCGCCCGGCACCGCCTGATCCCCGCGTCGACTGCGATCGGACCGATCGCTCCGCAGTAGCCGCCGCCGAAACGTCCGAAGGAACGTTTCTCCCCGTCGTCGCGCGTCCCGGGCCCGGGGCGCCACCCGATCGGCCGTACCGCCGTACGGTCTCCCGCGTGGCGGCCCGCCCCGGCGCTCGCACCCGCTCCGGCCGTACGCATCACCCGTACGCCTCACTCGTACGGGCGCACCTCGCCCGGCGTGGCGCCCGGCGAGCCCGCCCGTGCGGCGGGCCGCCGGTCGGCTTCAGCGCGTCGCGGCCCGCTCCAGCTCGGCCACGGTCGCGGCCACGGCCGGCACCCGGGCCAGGTCGGGCAGGGTCAGCGCGACCACCTCGCGCTCCACGGCCGGCTCCACCACCAGGGTGCTCACGCCCTTGGCCCGTACGGACTCCACCGCCAGCTCCGGCAGCACCGCGACCCCGAGCCCGGCGCCGACCAGCCCGACCACGGCCGGGTAGTCGTCGGTGGCGAAGTCGATGCGCGGGGTGAAGCCCGCCCCCTCGCACACCTCCACCAGGTGGCGGCGGCACCGCGGGCAGCCCGCGATCCAGGGCTCGTCCGCCAGCTCCGCCATGCCCACCCGCCCGGCCCCGGCCAGCCGGTGGCCCTCGGGGACCAAGCCGACGAGCCGGTCGGTCAGCAGCGGCCGGACCACGAGGTCCTCCCACTCGGCCGCGGAGCCCCGTCCGTCACCGTCCCCGCCGTACCGGAAGGCCAGCGCCACGTCACAGTCGCCCTCGCGCAGCATCTCCACCGAACGCGGCGGCTCCGCCTCGACCAGCGAGATCCGGGTGCCCGGGTGCGCGGCGCGCATCGCCGCCAGCGCGGTCGGCACGAGGGTGGAACTGCCGCTGGGGAAGGACACCAGCCGCACCCGGCCCGCGCGCAGCCCGGCGATGGCCGCGACCTCCTCCTCCGCGGCGGTGAGCCCCGCGAGGATCCCGGCGGCATGCCGGACCAGCGCCTCACCGGCCTGGGTGAGCCGCATCTCGCGTCCGGTGCGGATGAGCAGCGGGGTGCCGGCCGACTGCTCCAGCGCCTTCATCTGCTGGGAGACGGCGGGCTGGGTGCAGCCGAGCTCGCGGGCGGCGGCGGAGAAGGACCCGGTCCCGGCGACAGCGCGCAGAACCCGGAGATGACGTGCCTCGATCACCCTCTGAGCATAAGGCCTGCTTTGACCGGGGAGCGAATACTCCAGTGCCACTTTGAGGCGGCTGGGTTAGCGTCGGACCATGCCACCGATGCCATCCGTGCCCTCCATGCCCTCCATGCCCTCCACGCACCTCATCTCCGTCAACGTCGGCCGCGCGACCCCGTCCGAGCACACCGACGCCAAGGGCGGACTGACGGGTATCGGCAAGCGCCCCGCGCCCGGCCCGGTCCGCGTCTTCGCCCCGGGCCCCAAGGGCATCGCGGCGAGCGGTGTCGAGGGCGACGACGTCTGCGACCTGCGCCACCACGGCGGCGACCACCAGGCCGTGTACGCGTACGCCCGCGAGGACCTGGACTGGTGGGAGCGCGAGCTGGAACGCGACCTGCCCGGCGGGATCTTCGGCGAGAACCTCACCACCTCGGGCCTCGACGTGAACGGCGCGCTGCTCGGCGAACGCTGGCGCATCGGCGGGGACCTGGTCCTGGAGGTGGCCTCGGCCCGCATCCCCTGCCGGACCTTCCAGGGCGCGGTCGGCGAGAAGGCGTGGGTCAAGCGGTACACGCGGGCCGCCCGCCCGGGCGCGTACCTGCGGGTCATCGAGGAGGGGTCGATCACCCCCGGCGACACCATCGAGGTGATCCACCGTCCGGACCACGAGGTGACGGTGGGGTTCTGGTTCCGGGCCTTCACCACCGAGCGCGCACTGCTCCCGCGCACGCTGGCGGCGGGCGCGGCGATGGAGCCGGAGGGGCACGAGATCGTACGGACGTACGTGGAGAAGTACGGTGCGCCGGACGGGAAGCAGCCACCCGACGGGGCCGGTGGCGGGACACCGCGCGGGGCCGTCACCCGGGGCAGCTAGGTTGCGCGTATGACGACTGCGTTGATTACGGGATCCACGGCGGGCATCGGCGCCGCCTTCGCCCGGCGGCTCGCCGCCCAGGGCCACAACCTCGTGCTGGTGGCCCGCGACACCAAGCGGCTCGGTGAGCAGGCCACCGAACTGCACGACCGGCACGGCATCGAGGCCGAGGTGCTGGCCGCCGACCTCTCCACCGACGAGGGCATCGCGGCGGTCGAGGCGCGCCTCGGCGACCGCACGCACCCGGTGGACCTGCTGGTCAACAACGCGGGCTTCGGCAACAAGGGCCGGTACCTGGAAGTCTCCATGGCCGACGAGCTGACCATGCTGAAGGTGCACATCGAGGCCGTGCTGCGGCTGACCTCGGCGGCCACCGGGTCCATGCGTTCGCGCGGGCGCGGCGGCGTGATCAACGTGGCGTCGGTGGCCGCCTTCGTACCGCGCGGTACGTACGGGGCGAGCAAGGCGTGGGTCGTGCAGTTCACGCAAGGTGCGGCGAAGGACCTGGCCGGGTCCGGGGTGCGGCTGATGGCGCTGTGCCCGGGCTTCGTGCGCACCGAGTTCCACCAGCGGGCGGGTATGGGAACGGACAACATCCCCGGCTGGCTGTGGCTGGACGCCGACAAGCTGGTGGCGGCGGCGCTGGCCGATCTGGCGCGCGGGAAGACGGTGTCGATCCCGGATCCCCGGTACAAGGCGCTGATGGGCGTGGTGAAGCTGACGCCGCGCGGGCTGCTGGGCGGGGTGTCCTCGCGTACGGGCCGCAAGTACGGGCCTCAGTAACGCGCCGCCCGATCGGCCAAGTGGGTGAAATCTCCCTAAAATGGACATGTCCGCATCCAGCCCGGGAGACCGCCATGACATTCGTACAGATAATCGATTACAAGACCAGTCAGCAGGACGCCCTCAACGAGCTGCTCGACCGGTATGTCTCGCAGAGCCAGGGCAAGCGCACCGTTACCCACAGCATCGTGGGCCAGGACCGCGACGACGAGAACCACTACATGGACTTGGTCGAATTCCCCTCGTACGAAGACGCCATGAAGAACTCCCATCTCCCGGAAACGGACAAGATGTTCCAAGAGATGATGGCCCTCTGCGACGGGATGCCCAGCTTCACCAACCTGGACGTCGTCCGGGACGAGAACCTCAACACCCTGCTCGTGAACCGGATGTACGAGGACGTCGCGATGAAGGGCGACATGTCCGTCATCGAGGAGATCTTCGCGGAGGACTACCGCGATCACGACATCGGCAACCCCGAGGACAAGCTCGGCCGCGCGGGCATCCGCGAGGACGTGGAGGGGTGGCGGTCCGGCTTCGACTTCAACTTCAAGCGGGACGCCCAGATGGCACAGGACGACTACGTCACCACCCTGTGGACCTGGACCGGCAAGCACAAGGGCGAGTTCATGGGCATCGCCCCGACCGGCAAGACCTGCACGATGACCGGCACGACGGTCTTCCGGTGTGAGGACGGAATGATCAAGGAAGGCTGGTGGCACTACGACGCCATGGGCCTGATGCGTCAACTGGGCGCGATGTAGCCCTCACACACGGGAAGGCCCCGTTCCGCAGATGCGGAACGGGGCCTTCCCCAGTGCGGTACGCGATCAGTGGCTGTGACCGTGGCCGTGGCCGTGACCGGCGTCGCCCTCGTCCTCGGCCGGCTTCTCGACGACCAGGGTCTCGGTCGTGAGCAGCAGGGAGGCGATGGAAGCGGCGTTCTCCAGCGCGGAGCGGGTGACCTTGACCGGGTCGATGACGCCGGCCTTGACCAGGTCGCCGTACTCGCCGGTGGCGGCGTTGAAGCCCTGGCCCTTGTCGAGCTCGGCGACCTTCGCGGTGATGACGTAACCCTCGAGACCGGCGTTCTCGGCGATCCAGCGCAGCGGCTCGACGGCGGCGCGGCGCACGACCGCGACACCGGTGGCCTCGTCGCCGGTCAGGCCGAGGTTGCCCTCGAGGACCTTGACGGCGTGGACGAGCGCGGAGCCACCGCCGGAGACGATGCCCTCCTCGACCGCGGCGCGGGTCGCCGAGATGGCGTCCTCGAGGCGGTGCTTGCGCTCCTTGAGCTCCACCTCGGTGGCGGCGCCGACCTTGATGACGCAGACGCCGCCGGCGAGCTTCGCCAGGCGCTCCTGCAGCTTCTCGCGGTCCCAGTCCGAGTCCGTGGACTCGATCTCGGCCTTGATCTGGTTGACGCGGCCGACCAGGTCCTCGGAGTTGCCGCCACCGTCGACGATGGTGGTGCCGTCCTTGGTGATGGTCACGCGGCGCGCGGTGCCCAGCACGTCCAGACCGGCCTGGTCGAGCTTGAGGCCGACCTCCTCGGCGATGACGGTGGCACCGGTGAGGGTGGCCATGTCCTGGAGCATCGCCTTGCGGCGGTCACCGAAGCCGGGGGCCTTGACGGCCACCGCGTTGAACGTGCCGCGGATCTTGTTGACGACGAGGGTGGAGAGCGCCTCGCCCTCGACGTCCTCGGCGATGATCAGGAGCGGCTTGGTGCCGCCGGCCTGGATGACCTTCTCCAGCAGCGGCAGGAGGTCCTGGATCGAGGAGATCTTGCCCTGGTTGATCAGGATGTACGGGTCGTCGAGGACGGCCTCCATACGCTCCTGGTCGGAGACCATGTACGGGGAGAGGTAGCCCTTGTCGAAGGCCATGCCCTCGGTGAACTCCAGCTCCACGCCGAAGGTGTTGGACTCCTCGACGGTGATGACACCGTCCTTGCCGACCTTGTCCATCGCCTCGGCGATGAGCTCGCCGATCTGCTGGTCCTGCGCGGAGAGCGCGGCGACGGCGGCGATGTCGGACTTGTCCTCGATCGGGCGGGCGGTCGCGAGGAGCTCCTCGGACACGGCCTTGACCGCGGCGTCGATGCCCTTCTTCAGGGCGGCCGGGGAAGCACCCGCGGCGACGTTGCGCAGACCCTCGCGGACCAGCGCCTGGGCCAGCACGGTGGCGGTGGTGGTGCCGTCACCCGCGATGTCGTTGGTCTTGGTCGCCACCTCCTTCACGAGCTGAGCGCCAAGGTTCTCGTACGGGTCGTCCAGCTCGACCTCGCGGGCGATGGTGACACCGTCGTTGGTGATGGTGGGTGCGCCGAACTTCTTGTCGATGACGACGTTGCGGCCCTTGGGGCCGATCGTCACCTTGACCGTGTCGGCAAGCTTGTTGACGCCGCGCTCGAGGGCGCGACGGGCGTCCTCGTCAAACTTGAGAATCTTCGGCATGGGAGCGGTTCAGCCCTCTCGTTGCGATCCCCGGCCGCTCACCGCGACCGCCTAGAACGAACTACGCCCCTCGCCGCCCGGCATCAGCAGGGGTGACCAGGGGCGTAGCTCAAAACAAAACTGCAGAAGTGACTTACTTCTCGACGATCGCGAGCACGTCGCGGGCCGAGAGGACGAGGTATTCCTCGCCGTTGTACTTCACTTCGGTGCCGCCGTACTTGCTGTAGAGCACGACGTCGCCGACGGTGACGTCCAGCGGGAGACGCTGGCCGTCCTCGAAGCGACCCGGGCCCACCGCGAGGACGACGCCCTCCTGGGGCTTCTCCTTCGCGGTGTCCGGGATGACCAGGCCAGAGGCCGTGGTCTGCTCGGCGTCGAGCGGCTGGACCACAATGCGGTCCTCAAGCGGCTTGATGGCAACCTTGGAGCTGGTGGTCGTCACGATCCGACCTCCCCCTTCGGAGATCCGGGGTCAACTGTCTGAGGTGGCGACCAGGTCGATCCGTCGTCGCGGGTGCCGGATCTGCCTGTCGCTGTGTTGGCACTCACCAGGGGCGAGTGCCAGACGCGAGACTATTCCGGCGATTAGCACTCGGTCAAGCGGAGTGCCAATTCACGACCGTCGGCGTTGCGCGGAGCGAGCCCCGCGGCCCGCGCAAATCCGCGCGCGCGGGCGGTTCGTGGGCGCTACTGTCCGCCCCATGACCAGGAAAAACTCCGGTGTGCGCTGGGTGCACGCCATTCCGATCGCCGTCGGCCTCGCCTGCGGGATCTACGCGTTCTCGTTGGCCGTACCGCGGCTCGTGACCCAGCTGTCGGGGGTGGAGGGCACCTTCCGCGCGGAGCGGTGCACGTGGGAGACGGCCTCGCACGGGGACCGGCAGGCGGCGTGCGAGGGGTCCTTCACCGCGTCCGACGGATCGTTCACGATCCGCCGGATCGAGGCCGAGACCCCGTTCGACACCCCGCCGACCGGACCGGTCGCCTCCCGGGTCAGCGGCCCGTCGGCCGACAAGGCCGTACGCCCGGGCATAGCCGGCTCGCTGGCCCCCATGGGCCTGGGCCTGGCAGGCTTCGCCTTCCCGGCCTGGGCCCTGACCGCGGCCACCCGTGACGCCCTCGCCCGGCGCCGGACCGCCGCCGGACCGGCGCCGCTTCCGGCCCCGCCGATCGGGGCGAAGGCAGGGGACGCGTCCGATATGTGACGCTGGAGCGATGCGCATCCTCGTGGTCGAAGACGAAGTCGGCCTCGCCGAATCCCTGCGGCGCGGCCTGTCCGCCGAGGGGCACTGGGTCGAGGTCGCCCACGACGGCCACCGCGGCCTGGAACTCGCCCTCGCCGGCGGAGCCACGGGCGGCGGCGCCGGGTACGACGTCGTCCTCCTCGACCTGATGCTCCCCGGCCTCACCGGCTACGAGATCTGCACCCGCATGCGCGCCCAGGGCGACCCCACCCCCGTCCTGATGCTGACCGCCAAGGACGGCGAGTACGACGAGGCCGAAGGCCTGGACTCCGGCGCCGACGACTACCTCACCAAGCCGTTCTCCTTCGTCGTCCTCGCCGCGCGCCTGCGCGCACTCGCCCGCCGCGCCGGCGCCCCCGACCGCGGCGCCACCCTCCAGGCCGGCGACCTCGTCCTCGACCCCCAGGGGCGCCGCTGCCGCCGCGGCGCGCAGGAGATCGAGCTGACCGCCCGCGAGCTCGGCGTCCTCGCCTGCCTGATGGAGCAGCCCGGCCGGGCCGTCGCCAAGCAGGACATCCTCGACGTGGTCTGGGACACCCCGCACGGCATCGACCCGAACATCGTCGAGGTCTACGTCTCCTCGCTCCGCAAGAAGATCGACGCCCCCTTCGGCCGCCGCTCCATCCTCACCGTCCACGGCACCGGCTACCGGATGGCGCCCGACGGTGGTTAGGACCGTCCGCGCCCGCGCCGCCGCGGCCGCCGCCCTCGCGATGGCCGCCGTCCTGGCCGCAGGCGGGCTGTGGCTCCACGCCCTGCTGCGGGCCAACCTGCTGGAGAACACCACCGGCCGCACCGAGCTCGCCGCCCGCAAGGTCGCCGCCCAGCTCGACACCCGCGCCCTCCCGCCCGGCGCCCGGCTGCCCGCGCCCGAGAGCGGGGTGGACCTGGTCCTCGTACGGGACGGGCAGGGCCGCACCGTCAACAGCACGGCGGGCGCGCCCAAGGACTCCCCCGACCTCGGGGAGCTGCGCCCCGGGCCCGGGCAGGACTCCCGCTCGGCGGTGCTGCCTGCCGCGCGCCCCGGCGCGGAACGGCGCGTGGTGGTCGTGGTCGAGTCGCCCGGCCCGCCGGGGGCGCACGACCCGCACTTCGTGTACGCCATGACGGTGCTCGGCGACGTCGACGACGCGACCCGGGCCGTCGCCGTCGGGCTGCTCGCGGGCTCGCCCCCGCTGATCGCCTTCGCGGCGGCCCTGGCCTGGTGGGTGGCCGGGCACGCGCTGCGCCCCGTCACCGCGATCCGCACCGAGCTGGCGGCGGTCACCGCGAGCGAGCTGGACCGGCGGGTTCCGGACCCGGGCGGCGCCGACGAGATCGCACAGCTGGCCCGCACGGTCAACAACACGCTCGACCGGCTGGAGCGCAGCGACGCCCGGCAGCGGCAGTTCACCGCCGATGCCTCGCACGAGCTGCGCAACCCCCTCGCGGCCGTCCGGTCCCGGCTGGAGGTGGCGCTGGCCATGGACCGCCCCGACCGGGAGTCGGTGGCGGCCGCGCTGGCCGACACCGAGCGGCTCCAGCGCATCGCGGCGGACCTGCTGCTGCTGGCCCGGCTCGACGGCGGTCCGGCGCCGCGCACCGAGCCGGTGGACCTCGCGCTGCTGGCCGCCGAGGACGCGGCGCGGCGCCCGCACCCCCGGGTCGCGCTGCGGCTGGACGCGCGGGCGCCCGTACCGGTGGCCGGGGATCCGGCGCGGCTGGAGCGGGCGCTGGCCAACCTGGTGGACAACGCCCTGCGGTACGCCCGTGCGGAGGTGGTCGTACGGGCCGCCGCCGAGGACGGCTGGGCGGTGCTGGAGGTCGTGGACGACGGCCCGGGCATCCCGCAGGACGACCGGGGCCGGGTCTTCGAGCGGTTCGTGCGGCTGGACGCGGACCGGGGCCGGGCCAGCGGCGGGAGCGGGCTGGGCCTGGCCATCGCCCGGGAGATCGCGCGGGCGCACGGGGGCGACGTACGGGCGCTGCCGGCGCCCGCCGGGGGCGCGCGGATGGTGCTGCGCCTGCCGGGGCGTGCGCGGACCTGAAGGCGGATTCAGGACTTTCAGGTCTCCTTCAGCCCCACGCCCCCAGCATCGACAGGCATGACTGCGCAACGGAGGAAGACCAGCCGCCGCAAGCCGCCGACACGCCGCCGCAGGCTCATGCGCACGCTGCTGATCACCGGGTGCGCGCTGACCGTGATGGCGGGCGGCGGCGCCTGGTACGTGTACAAGGACCTCGTCTCCAGCATCGGCAGCTCCAAGGCGCTGGAGGGCGCCGAGAAGTCGAAGCACGGCGATACGAACATCCTGCTGATGGGCCTGGACAGCCGCCGCGGCCAGAACGGCGAGGACCTGCCGAAGGAGATCCTCGAGAAGCTGCACGCCGGCAACAGCTCGGCCGTCGGCGGGTACAACACGAACACCCTGATCCTCCTGCACGTCCCCGGCGACGGCGGCAAGGCGAAGGCCTTCTCGGTGCCGCGCGACAACTTCGTGACGCTGTACGGCGTGCCCGGGTTCACCGGGAAGAGCAAGATCAAGGAGGCGTACGGGCTGGCCAAGGCCAAGCGCGAGGACCAGCTCACCGCCCAGGGGGTCAAGGACAAGCAGGAGCTGGAACACGAGGGCCGCGAGGCGGGGCGCAGGGCCGAGATCGAGACGGTGCGCAATTTCCTGGGCGTCCCGATCGACCACTTCGCCGAGCTGAACCTGGCCGGTTTCTACCACCTGGCGGGCGCCCTGGACGGCGTACCGGTGTGCCTGAACAAGGCGACGAAGGACTCGTTCTCGGGGGCCGACTTCCCGGCCGGCAAGCAGACCCTCGACGGCGCGCAGGCACTGGCCTTCGTACGGCAGCGGCACGGTCTGACCATGGGCGACCTGGACCGGACGAAGCGCCAGCAGGCCTTCCTGGCGGGGGCGACGTACAAGCTGAACCAGGCCGGGACCTTCGCGGATCCGGTGAAGCTGCTCAAGCTGGTCAACACGGCGAAGGAGGACGTGGTGACCGACAAGGGATGGGATCTGCTGTCCTTCATCAAGCAGGCGAAGAACCTGTCCGGGGGCAATGTGGACTTCACGACACTGCCCATCGAGGGGTTCGCGAGGAACCATGGCGCCGAGATAAACGTCGTAGACGATATGAAGATAAAGCGCCTCATTGCCGAGCAGATAGGACCCAAGGGCACTGCGAGCCCGAGCGCACCGGGCGCCGCTCCCTCCTCACCTGGGACGACCACACCGGGGAAGGCCGCCCCGGGGACGACCGCACCGCCCGCGCCCGCGCCCGCGGGCAAGCCGAGCCCCGCGATTGACGGCGGCGGCATCCCGTGCGTGGACTGAGGCCCGAGACGGCGTCGGGCGCCCGCCGCCGTACCGAAGCACTGCTGCTGGTCTTCGTCGTCGCCATAGCCGTTTTCGGCCATGTCGCCGCGGGCCTGGCGATGAACAACGCGCTGCCGCCCAACCTTGCCGGCTTCACGGTGAGCCTGGCGCTGCTGGCGCTGGTGGGTCACCTGGGCATCCGCCGGTTCGCGGCGTACGCGGATCCGTTGATCTTCCCCCTGGCCATGCTGCTGACCTCGCTCGGGCTGGTGCTGCTGCACCGCCTCGACCAGGGGTACATCGAGCGGTACGGGTCGGTGGCGAACGCGCCGGGGCAGTTGCTGTGGACGGTGGTCGGGGTCGCCGCCTGCATCGTGGTGGTGGCGCTGCTGCGTGACCACCGGCTGCTGCAGCGGTTCATCTACATCACGATGGCCGTCTCGCTGGTGCTGCTGATCGCGCCCGCGCTCTTCGGCGCGGACGCGTACGGCGCCAAGCGCTGGATCAAACTCGGCGCGCTCTCCTTCCAGCCCGGCGAGTTCGTGAAGCTGACGATCGCGGTCTTCTTCGCCGGCTATCTGGTCGTCCACCGGGACTCGCTGGCCCTGACCGGCCGGAAGTTCATGGGCATGCGGCTGCCCCCGATGCGCCAGCTCGGCCCGATCGTCACGGTGTGGATCGTCTCGATGCTCGTGCTGGTCTTCGAGCGCGACCTCGGCACCTCGCTGATCTTCTTCGGCGTCTTCGTGGTGATGCTGTACGTCGCGACCGAGCGCACCAGCTGGGTGGTCTTCGGCGTGTTCATGGCGGCGGTGGGCGCCTTCGCGGTCGGCTCGACCGAACCGCACGTCAAGGCCCGCGTGGCCGCCTGGCTGGAGCCGCTGTCGTACTACTGGAAGGACCGTCCGCCGGGGGTCACCTCGGACCAGTCGGCGCAGGCGCTGTTCAGCTTCGGCACCGGCGGCATCTCCGGTACGGGCCTCGGCGTGGGCCACCCCGAGCTGATCGCGTTCGCGGGGCGCAGCGACTTCATCCTGACCACGGTCGGCGAAGAGCTCGGCCTGGCCGGGGTCATGGCCGTCCTGCTCCTGTACGCGCTCCTCGTGCAGCGGGGCCTGCGGATGGCACTCGGCGCCCGCGACCCCTTCGGCAAACTCCTGGCGGTGGGCCTGGCTTCGGCGCTGGCCCTCCAGGTCTTCGTGGTGGCGGGCGGCGTGACGGGCCTGATCCCCCTGACGGGCAAGGCCCTGCCCTTCCTGGCGAAGGGCGGCTCGTCCCTGCTGGCCAACTGGATCATGATCGCCCTGCTCCTGCGCATCAGCGACAGCGCCGAACGCCAACGCGAGGCGGACGCACGGGACCCGGTGGAAACGACGATCACGCCGGCGGTGACGGTCTGAGGGGTGCCCGCCCGGTCAGTTGGGCACTGCTGCCTGCCAGTTCCACGAGGTACGACGGGGGCGGCCGTCCAGCTCACCCCGGCCGGTGCACCAAAGCAGGACCTGGGTCGGGTCGCCGGGCGGGGCGTCGGGGAAGAGACGGTGGAGCACCGCCGCGGCCAACGGCGCCGGTGGCAGCCAGGGCACGCCCAGCCCCTGGGTGATGTCGTAGGTGTGCAGGAGAACCTCGGCGACGCCCATGGCCGCGAAACCCGCCCGGTCGCACGGCCCCCAGTGCCAGGCCCGCAGCCCCGGATCGGCCGCGTCCAGAGCGCTGCCGAGCAGCCCTGCGCAGGCGGTCACCACCTGGAGCACCTCATGCGGGGCGGTGCCTGGGCGGACGGCCAGGTCGAAGGGGAGGTACGCGTCGGTGGGGCGAGCCGCCACCTGCCCGGCGTAGGCCAGGAGGTCGTGCGCGATGTGGGCGGCCGTCGTCCAGCAGCTCCACTCCAGCGAACCCGCCGGAACCGACCAGTCCGCCGTGTCGTGCGCGCCGAGTACCCGCGCCATCTCGGCCACGGCCTTGTCAACGTCTCGTGCGTCCAGGTAGCGCATCCCGGGATGCTAATGCCGTGGCCCGGGGATCGTGGTGGTGAGACGTCACCGCGATGGCCATCCGGTCGCAGTACTGGTCGCAGTACTAGAGGTAGTCCTCCAGCCGCCCGATCTTGTACCCCTGCTCCTGGATCCGCTGGAGCATGCGCGTCGTCATCTCGATCTCCGTCGCGCCCTTGAGCTCGGCGGGGCCGCGGAAGTGGGCCAGGATGATGTCGCCCGGTTTGAGGGCGGAGCCCTCGGCGTACTGGAAGTTGTTGATCTGCATCGACACGCGCCACAGGACCAGGTGCGATATGCCGCACTCGGCGGCGGCCTTGAGGGTGTCGTCGTTGTAGTTGCCGTACGGCGGGCGGAACCACTGCGGCTTCGTGCCGAAGCGCTTCTCCAGGCGTTCCTGCTGGCCGCATATCTCCTTCTTCTGCGCCGCGAAGGGCAGGGTCCGGAGGTTCGGGTGCGTCAGGGTGTGGTTGTTTATCGTGCTGCCGGAGCCGTTGTCGCGGAGCTTCTCGAAGTGGCCGTAGTCCGACGAAGCGATGTTGTCCGTCAGGAACATGCTGATCGGCAGCTTCAGATCGGCCGCCATCTTCAGGAACTCGGGGTTCTTCTCGGCGCCGTCGTCGAAGGTCAGGAAGACTGTTTTCTCCCCGCCCGGCACGGGTATTCGGTCCGTCACCGGGACCTTGCCCGGCTTGCCCGGCGGAAGCTGGGGTTTGACGGCAGGCTTGGGCGCGTACTGAACGGGGCCGGTCAGCCCCCACTTCTTGTACGCCTCGTCAGCCGCAGTCGCCGCCGAGGACGAGGCCGGCGCCGAGGGGGACGGCGAAGCCGGCTTCTCCTCGGCCGTCTTGCGGCCCAGCCTCTCGGTTGGTTCGACGCTGTCCCCGCACCCCGACAGGGACAGCGCGATCGCGCCGGCCGCCAGCGTTCCGGCTACCAACCGGCGCGCGTACCTCACAAGTAGTCCTCCAAGCGGGCCACGGCATACCCCTTGTCCGTGACGGTCTTCATGACATGCCGGATCATGTCAGGCATGGTGCCCTTCCAGTCCTCCCGCCCCCGGAAGTGCGTGAGGATGATGTCACCGGCGTGCAGATCGCGGTCCCATTCCCGCCAGTCCATGCGGTTCGGGAAGGCCTCCTCGTTCCACAGGGGCACGGCCTTGATGCCGCAGGACTTGGCCGCGCGCAGCGTGTCCTCGTTGTAGTTCCCGTACGGCGGCCGGAAGAGCGTCGGCCGCTTGCCGAACTCCTTCTGGATGGTGTCCTGCTGGCCGCAGATCTCCTGGCGCTGCTTCTCGTACGAGAGCGCCGGCATGTACCGGTGGTTGAGGGTGTGGTTGTTCAGGGTGACGCCGGCGGCCTGCATCTGCTTGAAGTACGGGTAGTTGTCCCGTACGAGGTAGTCGCTGAGGAACGCCGTGTACGGGATCTTCAGTTCCTGCATCATCTTCAGGAACTCGGGGTCCTTCTCCGCACCGTCGTCGATCGTCAGGAAGACGACCTTGTCCTCGGTCGGGACGGTGGTGAAGACCGGGGGCAGGTTCTCCTGGTCCTCCACCTCGAAGCCCTCGCGGGTGGTGATCTCGGGCTTGGCCTTCGGTGCCGCCGGGGCCATCAGCGGCGGCTTGACCAGGCCCCACTTCTTGGCGGCGACGATCCGCGCCTGCCGGGCGGCCTTCATCTTCTCGGCGTGGTTGGCGAGCGCGCCGGCCGCGCCCGCGTCGGCGCCCTTCGCCTTGGCCGCCTTGTCCGGCGCCCCCGACTGCCCGCCGCACGCCGCCGTGAGGGCGGCGACCAGCAGTGCGGCCAGTGCCACCCCGAACCGGCCGCGCGGACCCGCCGCGAACCGGTGACCCTGTAGCGTCTTATGTTCCTTTTGTCCGACTAGCTGCATAGCAGCGCATCCTGGCATCCGACACGCCCCCGTCAGGGCCGACACCGCGAACGGAATCCGACCTTCCTCCGAGTGGCCCACAGGGGACGACAATGGACCCCGTGACCCCCGAAGACTTCGCCGCACTCCTCACCCCCGAGGGCCTCGCCCTCCTCGACTCGCTCCGCGACCACGACCCCGCCCAGGAGCTCGCCCTCGCCACCCGGCTGCGCCGCGAGCACCCCGCCGCACTGGTCTCCGCCGCGCTCGGGCAGGCCCGGCTGCGGCAGCGCGCGGTGGCGAAGTTCGGGGCCGAGGACGCGTTCCGGATGTACTTCACCCCCGGCGGCGGCGAGATGGCCACCCGCGCGTCGGTGGCCTCGTACCGCGCCGAGCGGCTCGCGGCCCTCGGCGTACGGAACCTCGCGGACCTGTGCTGCGGCATCGGCGGCGACGCCCTCGCCCTGGCCCGGCTCGGCATCCGGGTGCTGGCGGTGGACCACGACCCGCTGACCGTGGCCGTCGCGCGCGCCAACGCCGAGGCGCTGGGGCTCGCGGACCTGATCGAGGTCCGGGAGGCGGACGTGACCGAGGTCGACGTGTCCTCGTACGACGCCGTCTTCATCGACCCGGCCCGGCGCGGCGGACGCGGCCGGATCTTCGACCCGGAGAGCTACTCGCCCCCGCTGTCGTGGGCCGTCGAGACCGCCCGCGGCGCCAAGTACGCCGCCATCAAGATCGCCCCGGGGATCCCGCACGAGGCCGTCCCCGAGGAGGCCGAGGCCGAGTGGATCTCCGACCAGGGGGACGTCAAGGAGGCCGTGCTCTGGTTCGGCACCGCGCCGGGCGAGATCCGCGCCACCCTGCTGCCCGGCCCACGGGCCCTGCACACCACCGATCCGCTGCCCGACCCGGAGGCCGGACCCGTGGGCCGCTGGCTCTACGAGCCCGACGGCGCCGTCATCCGCGCCCACCTCGTCGCCGAGGTCGCCGAGCAGCTCGACGGCCGGCTGATCGACCCGACCATCGCCTACGTCACCGCCGACGAGCTGCGCGCGACGCCGTACGCGACGGCGTACGAGATCACCGACGTGCTGCCCTTCGGCCTGAAGAAGCTCAAGGCCCTGCTGCGCGAGCGCGGGGTCGGCATCCTGACCGTGAAGAAGCGGGGCTCCGCGATCGAGCCGGAGGAACTGCGCAGGAAGGTCAAACCGCAGGGGCCGAACTCCGCGACCGTCTTCCTGACCCGGGTGGCCGGGGCCCCCTCGATGCTGATCGGCTCGCCGGCGCCCGCCCCGGCCCCGGCGCCCACCTCTACGCCGTAGGGCGGCGGCCGCGGAAGGCGCGCAGCGCCCACCGGTAGTGCGCGCCCGCCTTGCCCAGCCCCAGCAGGCCCGTGATCCACAGGATCAGGCCGAGGCCCATGTAGTACGCGACCTCGCCGTACGTGTCCTCGCCCGGCCGCGCCGACACCGCGACCCCGAAGGTCACCCAGAGCCCGAGCGCGCCCAGGACGAAGGAGGCCAGCAGCCAGGTCAGGCTCCGCCCCGGCGCGCGCACCCGGGAGTCGGCGGCCGGATCCCGGTCCCACTCCGCCCAGGCGCACATCAGCTGGCGGACCTGGCGGTCGCGCCGGGCGCCGGAGGCGAGCCAGAACCCGGCCGGCACCAGTACGCCGGCCCCGAGCACGACGAAGACGAGGCCGAGGAGGAAGGAGACCGGGTCCTCCTCCTCGAAGGCCATCAGGGCCATGCCGACGAAGGACCAGCCGAGCGCGAAGACCGCCGAGACGGCCCAGAGCAGCAGCAACCGCCCCAGCCCCAGGCTGCGTTGGCCGAGGTCCCGCAGGAAGCGGGCCCGGTCGGCCCGCACGACGGTCTCGTCCATCCAGTCGCGCAGGTGCGCGGGAGGTGGCGGCGGCGGCAGGTCACGGCGAGGCATGTGCATGACCATAGCGGCAGGGCGTCGAGATTCGCCTGAGGCCCTGCTCCGGGCGGCGGACGGCCGCCGCGCGGGCTCAGCCTCCGTCGGCCTCCACCGACTCGAACCGCCAGCGGTGCACGGCCCGCGTGATCAAGTCGGCGGCGGGCTCGGGGAGTTCGGGCAGCTCGGCCGCCACCCCCTCGGGCGCCTGCCACCAGGTGATCACGAGCACCCGGTCCTGCGGGGCCCGGAACACCTCGCGACGCTGCGGCTCCCGGGCCAGCACCTGCGAACGGGCCCACTCCAGCAGCTCGTTGCCCCGGCCCGGCACCGCCCGGGCCTCCCACATCAGCGCGACGGTGCTCATGAGTACAGGTTGTCCTTGCTCAGCTCATGCACGTGGTCGTGGTCGTGCGCGTGGCCATGACCGTCGCCGTGATCGTGATCGTGATCGTGATCGTGGCCGTGCGCATGCGCGGTGCCCGGAACATGCGGGTCCGTCACCGGCAGCGAGGAGTCCGCCGACAGGTCCCAGTCCGAGGCCGCCCGGTTCCGCTTGACCATCTCCGCACCCAGCGCCGCCACCATCGCGCCGTTGTCCGTGCACAGCCCCGGCCGCGGCACCCGCAGGATGATCCCCGCGTCGTCGCAGCGCTCCTGCGCGAGCGAGCGCAGCCGGGAGTTGGCCGCCACACCGCCGCCGATCATCAGGTGGTCGACGCCCTCGTCCTTGCACGCGCGGATCGCCTTGCGCGTCAGCACGTCCACCACCGCCTCCTGGAAGGACGCCGCCACATCGCGCACCGGCACCTCCTCGCCGGCCTTCCGCTTCGCCTCGATCCAGCGGGCGACCGCCGTCTTGAGCCCGGAGAAGGAGAAGTCGTACGCCGCGTCGCGCGGCCCCGTCAGCCCGCGCGGGAAGTTGATCGCCTTCGGGTCGCCCTCGCGCGCGAGCCGGTCGATGACCGGACCGCCCGGGAAGCCCAGCTGAAGCACGCGAGCGATCTTGTCGAAGGCCTCGCCCGCCGCGTCGTCGATGGTCGCGCCCAGCGGCCGTACGTCACTCGTGATGTCCGGCGCCAGCAGCAGCGACGAGTGTCCGCCCGACACCAGCAGCGCCATCGTCGGTTCGGGCAGCGGCCCGTGCTCCAGCTGGTCGACGCAGATGTGCGAGGCCAGGTGGTTCACCCCGTACAGCGGCTTGCCGAGCGCGTACGCGTACGCCTTGGCCGCCGAGACGCCCACCAGCAGCGCCCCCGCGAGCCCCGGGCCCGCGGTGACGGCGATGCCGTCGAGGTCGCGGGCGCTGACCCCGGCCTCCTTCAGGGCGCGCTCGATGGTCGGGACCATCGCCTCCAGGTGCGCGCGGGAAGCCACCTCGGGCACGACTCCGCCGAAGCGCGCGTGCTCGTCCACGCTCGACGCGATCGCGTCCGCGAGCAGGGTCGTACCGCGGACCACGCCCACGCCGGTCTCGTCGCAGGAGGTCTCGATGCCGAGGACGAGGGGTTCGTCAGCCATGGGTCTCACTTCTTACGGCGTGTTGGAAGGTCGGGGGCAGGGAAGTGGCGGGGTCGGACAGGCGCATCACGAGCGCGTCGACGTTGCCGGGCTGGTAGTAGCCGCGCCGGAAGCCGATCGGCTCGAAGCCGAAGCGCTCGTAGAGCTTCTGGGCCCGGGTGTTGTCCACCCGCACCTCCAGCAGCACCTCGGCGCACTCGAACGCGGTGGCCGCGCGCAGCAGATCGGTCAGCAGCCGGGCGCCGAGCCCGGTGCCCCACTGGTCGCGGGCGGCCGCGATGGTCTGTACGTCGGCCAGGTCGCCGGCGGCGCCCAGCCCGGCGTAGCCCACGATGCGTCCGGCAGCGTCCTCGGCGACGACGTAGCGGCGGGTGGCCTGCGGGCCGCGGGCGTGGGCGAGCTCGGACCAGAACATCCCGGCCGACCATGCGTCCTCCGGGAACAGCTCGTGCTCCAGCTCCAGCACCGGCTCGATGTCCCACCAGCGCATCTCGCGCAGGACCACGGGCGAGGAGGTCACTTGGGGGTGACCACCTTGTAGTTCTTGGGCACCTCGGCGTCGGGCCGGCGCAGGTAGAGGGGCGTCGGGGGCAGACCGTCGCCGTTCTCGAAGGCCTGCCCCGCCGCCAGTCGCTCCGCGGCGAGAGCGGCCAGAGCCCCCGCCGACTGGTGCTCGGGGCTCCGCGCGTCCGGGAAGACGTCCGGGTAGAGCAGCGCGCCCTGCCCCACGGCGGGCAGGCCGGCGACCCGCTCGGCGATCTCGGCCGGGCGGTCCACCGAGGGCCCGTCGACCCGGGTGCGCGGGTCCTCGTAGCGCGCCCAGTAGACCTCCTTGCGCCGCGCGTCGGTGGCGACGACGAAGGGGCCCTCGACCCCGGCGAGGCCCGCGGCGTACGCGAGCCCGTCGAGGGTGCACAGTCCGTGCACGGGTACGCCGAGCACGGCGGCGAAGGTGGAGGCGGTCACGAGGCCCACCCGCAGCCCCGTGTAGGGGCCGGGGCCGACGCCGACGACGATGCCGGTGACGGCGTCGAGCTTCAGCCCGGCCTCGGCGAGCACCTTGTCCACGGAGGGCAGCAGGAGCTCCCCGTGGCGGCGGGCGTCGACCTGGTTCGACTCGGCGAGGACGGACTCGCCGTCGTGCAGGGCGACGGTGACGGCGGGCGTGGCGGTATCTACAGCGAGCAAGAGCACGCGAACAGCCTACGACTCCGGGGGCGGGCAGCCTTGCGGCCGGTGTCCGGGCGACCCGGCTGCTACCTTCGACGCAGGTGATCCTCAGGTGATCCGACAGGTGTTTCCAGGGGAAGCGCGGAGAGGTGGAGCAAGGTGGCACGCAGCAGCTCGGGAATCGTGGCCGGGCTCACCGCCGCGGCAATCGCAGCGGTCGGCTTCCTCGGCTACCAGGCCTCCGCCACCGCGCCCGCGCACCCGCCGAAGGCCGCCGCGCAGAGCCCGGTCCCGGCCCCCAGCCAGCCCGCCCCCGCCAAGCAGGAGCCGGCCAAGGCGGTACCGCTGCCGGCCGGATCCGGCACCGGTGTGCGCGTCGTCTACTCCGTGGGCCTCAAGCGGGTCTGGCTGGTCAGCGACACCGCCGGGCAGGAGCCGAAGTCGTTCGCGGTGACGCCGAGCACCGTGCACCCGAAGGCGGGTACCTACGCGGTCGGCTCGCGCTCGGGCGCGGTCACCGGCTCGGACGGGGTGCCGATCGAGCACGTCGTCCGCTTCGCCAGCACGGACGGGGTCTCGGTCGGCTTCAGCGCCCGGGTGGACGGCCAGATTCCGCAGCCCGACCCGGCCAAGAAGACCGGTGGCATCCGCATGGCGCGCGCGGACGGCGACGCGATGTGGAACTTCGCCACGATCAACTCGAAGGTCGTCGTCGTCCCCTGACGCCCTGACCGGCACCGCACAGCGGACTTCACCCGGACGTGGGACCTCAGGCGGCCTCGGATCCCGAGGCCGCCTGATCCGTGTCGTCTTCATCCGCCGGCTCGTCGAGGCGTGCGCGCACGGGCGGCGTCGACACCGCGGTGGCGGCCACGCCGGCGGCGAGCAGCGCCCCCATGGACACGGCGGACGGGCGGGGGTCGCGCTCTACTCCTGCGGCTGCCGACATGATGTGCCTCCTGGCCCGGGCCGGCCTGCACTTAGGTAGGCCTAACCAGCCCTCGGTACCATGTCACCACGTGTGCCTCTGTCAGCGCAATGTCTTGCCGACGAGTTGTCGGTACGTCCTGCCGGTACGTCCTGCCGGTACGCGCTACTCCGCCTGTGCGGGAGCCAGGGCCACCAGAGCCCCCGCACCCGACCAGCGCGTGCCGACCCCGCGCACCACGACCTCGCGTACGTCGTCCAAGACCTCCTCGTGGCCGACCGCACGCTTGATCACCACGTGCAGACGGTCGTCGGACAGCTCCTCCACCTTGCCGTCGCCCCATTCCACGACGACCACGGACTCGGGCAGCGAGACGTCGAGGTCCAGGTCCTCCATCTCGTCCAGGCCGCCGCCCAGCCGGTACGCGTCCACGTGCACCAGTGCCGGTCCGCCGCCCAGGGGCGGGTGGACCCGGGCGATGACGAAGGTCGGCGAGGTCACCGCCCCGCGCACGTCGAGGCCCTCGCCCAGGCCGCGGGTCAGGGTGGTCTTGCCCGCGCCGAGCTCGCCGGTCAGCAGGACGAGATCGCCGGGGCGCAGCAGGCCGGCGATCCTGCGGCCGAGCTCCCGCATGGCATCGGGAGAGTCGACGGTGATGTGGGCCTCGGCGTCAGGCCTCTGACCCTGCTCCGGAGCCGGGCTGGGCTGTGCTTCCCGCGGTACTTCTTCCATGCCCGCCAACGTTAGCCGGTACGGAGACCGCCCCGGTGCGCGCCAGCAGCTCGGCCAGCAGCCGTGTCACGGTGTCCGGGTACTCCAGCATCATCAGGTGCCCGGCGTTCTCCAGGACGACCAGTTCGGCGGACGGCAGCGCTTCCTTGATGGCCTGGCTGTGGGCGGCCGGGGTGACCATGTCGTGGTCGGCGGCGATCACCGTGACGGGGATGTCCGCGAACCGCTGGAGCGCGGCCGTCTTGTCGTGCGCCTGGAAGGCCGGGTAGAACTCGGCGACGACGTCGATGGGGGTGGCCTCGATGAGCCGTTCGGCGAAGCGGGCGACGCCCGGGTCCACGTCGCGCGAGCGGAACGAGTACATCTTGATCATGCCGGCGAAGAGGTCCGCGGTGGCCCGGCGGCCCTTCTCCACCAGCTCCACCTGCGAGCCGAGCGCCTTGAGCACGCCGGGCAGGAAGCGTCGTACGGCACCCATCCCGACGGCCGGCAGCCCGTACGTCACCTCGTCGAGGTGGCCGCTGGAGGTGCCGACGAGCGCCACCCCGACCACGCGGTCACGTACGAGCTCGGGAAACTGCTCGGCAAATCCCATGATGGTCATACCGCCCATCGAGTGACCGACCAGGATCAGCGGACCCTCCGGGGCGGCGGCGTCGATGACGGTCTTCAGGTCGCGGCCCAGCAGCTCGAAGCTCACCGGTTCGCCGTCGGCCTGACCGAGGCCGCGCGCGCTGCGGCCGTGGCTGCGCTGGTCCCAGTAGACGGCGCGGACCACACCGCGCAGGGCCGCCCGCTGGAAGTGCCAGGCGTCCTGGCCGAGGCAGTAGCCGTGGCAGAACACCACGGTCGCCGGGGCGGGGGCCTTGCGGCGCAGCCGGCTGCGCTTGCCCTCCTCGGGCAGCTCGTCGACCTCGTAGTGGAGTTCGGTGCCGTCCTCGGCCCACGCGGAGCCCTCGGTGCCGCGCAGGGACCCGTAGTCCCCGGTGGAGTCCAGTGCGAGACGCGCCTTCATCCGCATGCCCCTCCCGACCGTGATCCGTTCTACCGCGACACCGGCGGCCGCGCCCGCGGCTATCACGCCGATGGCGGCGCCGGCCCAGCCCGCCTTGCGCCAGTTCTCGCTCACGCCGTCCTCACTCAGCCGTCGACCGGGCCGTTTCAGCCGTTTCGGTACACCCGGGGTACGCGACTCCCGATACGAGTGACGATCTCATACGCGATCGTGTGTGCCGCTTGAGCCCAGTCCTCGGCGGTGGGCTCGCCGCGGCGGGCGTCGCCGAAGAGGACGGCCTCGTCGCCGACCCGTACCCGGTCGTCTCCGTCGAGGTCGACGACGAACTGGTCCATCGCCACGCGTCCGGCGGCCCGCCGGATCGTGCCGCCGACCAGGACCGGGCCGCGGTCGGAGGCGTGCCGCGGGACGCCGTCGGCGTAGCCGGCGGGGATGAGCGCGAGACGGGTGTCGGACTCGGTGACGTAGTGGTGCCCGTAGCTGACGCCGTGCCCGGCCGGCACGCCCTTGACCAGGGCCACTGAGGCCTTCAGGGTCATGGCCGGCCGCAGTCCGAGCTGTTCGGGGGTGCCGAGCTCGGGGGCCGGCGAGACCCCGTAGACGGCCAGCCCGCAGCGCACCAGGTCGAAGTGGCTCTCGGGCAGGGTCAGGGTCGCGGGCGAGTTGGCGATGTGCCGGACCTCGGGCTCCACGCCCTCCTTCTCGGCGTACGCGAGCATGTCGCGGAAGGCGGCGAGCTGGAGCGTGATGGAGGGGTGGCCGGGCTCGTCGGCGCACGCGAAGTGCGACCAGACCCCGGTGACGACGACCGTGCCCTCGGCCTGCGCGGCGACGGCCGCGCCGACGAGGTCGGCCCAGTCGGCGGGCTGGCAGCCGTTGCGGCCGAGGCCGGTGTCGGCCTTGAGCTGGATCCTGGCCGTACGGCCGGTCGCGCGGGCGGCCGCGCGGACCTCTTCCAGGGCCCAGATCCCGCTCACGGAAATGTCCAGATCGGCCTCGACGGCCTCCCGCCAGGGCCCTCCGGGGGTCCACAGCCAGCACATGATCCGGCCGCCGATCCCGGCGGCGCGCAGCGCGAGCGCCTCCTCGGGGGTGGCGGTTCCCAGCCAGGTGGCACCGGCGTCGAGGGCCGCCCGGGCGCAGGGCAGGGCCCCGTGCCCATAGGCGTCCGCCTTGACCACGGCCATCACTGCGGCCCGGGGGGCGCGCTCGCGCAAGGCGCGCACGTTCTCCCGGACGGCGTCCAGGTCGATCTCGGCGTACACGCGCGTCGGTGTCTCGTTCATCCCCCACAGTCTCTCAGAACCCGCCGCCCGGGCCCGGCGGGGCCGCGCGGTGTCAGCGGGGGACGTCACGCCACGCGGCCGGGAGGGCCTCCGCGACCTGATGGGCCAGGAGGGGCGCACCCGAGGCCGCACGGCGGGCCGCCAGGCCGTGGAGGTACGCCGCCACGGACGCGGCGTCCACCGCGGACAGACCCGCCGCCAGGAGGGAGCCGCCCAGGCCGGACAGGACATCGCCACTGCCGGCGGTGGCCAGCCACGGCGTACCCGTCGGGTTCACCCGAACGGGCCCCCCGCCGGAGGCGACCAGCGTCGTCGACCCCTTCAGCAGCACCGTCGCCCCGTACCGCTCCGCCAGCCCTCGCACCGCGGCCAGCCGCCCCGCCTCCACGGACTCCCGCGGCACCCCCAGCAGCGCCGCCGCCTCCCCCGCGTGCGGGGTCAGCACCGTCGGCGCCGAGCGCACCCGCAGCCCGGCGGCGTCCAGCCCGCGCAGCCCGTCCGCGTCCACCAGCACCGGCACCGGATCCGCCAGGCACCGCGCGACCTCGTCGCCCCGCCCCTCGCCCAGCCCCGGCCCGACCACCCACGCCTGCACCCGGCCCCGCCCGATCAGCGTCTCGGGGTACCGGGCGAGTACGGATTCCGCCGCCGGCCCCACGTACCGCACCGCCCCCGCACCGCCCCGCAGCGCCCCGGCCACCGCCAGCACCGCCGCCCCCGGATACTGCGCCGACCCGGCGACGACCCCGACCACGCCCCGCCGGTACTTGTCGCTCGACGGCGTCGGCACCGGCAGCAGCCCCGCCACATCGGCGTGCTGCAAGGCCTCCGCGTCGGGCGCGCCCAGCGCCAGCCCGATGTCCACCAGCCGCAGCGCGCCCGCCCGCGACGCCCCCGGGTCGACCAGCAGCCCCGGCTTGTACGCCCCGAAGGTCACCGTGACGTCGGCCCGTACGGCCGCCCCCGCCACCTCCCCGGTGTCCGCGTCCACCCCGCTCGGCAGGTCCACGGCGACCACCACCGCACCCGGGGGGATCCGCTCCACCAGCGCGGCGGCCGCCGGCCGCAGGCCGCCCCGCCCGCCGATCCCGACGAGCCCGTCCAGTACGAGGTCCGCCCGCTCGGGTACGGCCGCCGCCACGCGCCCCCCGGCGGCCCGCAGCGCCGCCAGCCCGCCCGCGTGCACCCGCTGCGGATCCATCGGGACCGCGGTCACCCCGGCCCCGCGCCGCGCCAGGCGCGCACCGGCGTACAGCGCGTCACCGCCGTTGTCCCCGGGCCCGACCAGCAGCACGACGCGCGCCCCGTAGACCTTCCCGAGCAACCCGGCGCAGACGGCGGCCAGCCCGGCCGCGGCCCGCTGCATCAGGGCGCCTTCGGGCAGCCGGGCCATCAGCTCCCGCTCGGCGGCCCGTACGGTCTCCACGCTGTAAGCAGTACGCATGGCACCAGCCTGCCCGACGAGGGCCGTTCGAGGCGGTCCGAGGCCGTCGAGGCCGTCGAGGCCGTCGAGGCCGTTCGTGTGCCGGCTATCCCTCGGCGATCACCACGGCGGAGGCCACCCCGGCGTCGTGGCTCAGCGAGACGTGCCAGGACTTCACCCCCAGCGCCAGCGCCCGCGCCTCCACCGTCCCCGACACCCGCAGCCGGGGCTGCCCGCTGTCCTCGACGTACACCTCGGCGTCGGTCCACAGCATCCCGCCGGGCGCGCCGAGCGCCTTGGCCAGCGCTTCCTTGGCCGCGAACCGCGCGGCGAGCGAGGCGGTCCCGCGCCGCTCGCCGCTCGGCAGCGTCAACTCGGCATCGACGAACAGCCGCCCGCCCAGGCCCGGCGTACGCTCCAGCGCGGCGCCGAACCGCTCGATCTCCGCCACGTCGATCCCGACGCCGATAATCACAACCACAGCTCCAGCTACGCCACTACTCCACGGTCACGGACTTGGCGAGATTACGCGGCTGGTCCACCTCGTTGCCCCGCGCGGTCGCCAGCTCGCACGCGAACACCTGCAGCGGCACCGTCGCCACCAGCGGCTGGAGCAGCGTCGGCGTCGCCGGGATCCGGATCAGGTGGTCGGCGTACGGGACGACCGCCTCGTCGCCCTCCTCGGCGATGACGATGGTGCGGGCCCCGCGCGCCCGGATCTCCTGGATGTTCGACACGATCTTGTCGTGCAGCACCGACCGGCCGCGCGGCGACGGTACGACCACCACCACCGGCAGGTCCTTCTCGATCAGCGCGATCGGGCCGTGCTTGAGCTCGCCCGCCGCGAAGCCCTCGGCGTGCATGTACGCCAGCTCCTTGAGCTTGAGCGCGCCCTCCAGCGCCACCGGGTAGCCGACGTGCCGCCCCAGGAACAGCACGGTGTTCTTGTCGGCCAGAGAGCGCGCCAGCTGCCGGACCGGCTCCATGGTCTCCAGGACGGTGTCCACGGCCGCGGCGATCTCGGACAGTTCCCGGATGACCGCCTGGATCTCGTCGCCCCACTTCGTGCCCCGTACCTGCCCGAGGTAGAGGGCGACCAGGTAGCAGGCCACCAGCTGCGTCAGGAAGGCCTTGGTCGAGGCGACGGCGACCTCCGGACCGGCATGCGTGTACAGCACCGCATCCGATTCGCGCGGGATCGTCGACCCGTTCGTATTGCAGATGGCCAGCACCTTCGCACCCTGTTCGCGCGCGTGCCGCAGCGCCATCAGGGTGTCCATGGTCTCGCCGGACTGCGAGATCGCGACCACCAGCGTCCGCTGGTCCAGGATCGGGTCGCGGTAGCGGAACTCGCTCGCCAGCTCCGTCTCGCACGGGATGCGGGTCCAGTGCTCGATGGCCAGCTTCGCGATCATGCCCGCGTGGTACGCCGTACCGCACGCCACGATCACGACCTTGTCGACCTCCCTGAGCACCGAGGTGGGGATGCGCACCTCGTCCAGGGTCAGCGAGCCGCTCGCGTCGATCCTGCCCAGGAGGGTGTCGGCCACAGCCTTCGGCTGCTCGGCGATCTCCTTGAGCATGAAGTAGTCATAGCCCCCCTTCTCGGCCGCCGAGGCGTCCCAGTCCACGTGGTACGCCCGCACCGACGCGGCCGAACCGTCGAAGTTGGTCACCGAGACACCGTCGCGGCGGAGCTCGACGACCTGGTCCTGCCCCAGCTCGATCGCGGACCGGGTGTGGGCGATGAACGCGGCCACGTCCGAGGCGAGGAAGTTCTCACCTTCCCCAACGCCCACCACCAGAGGGGAGTTCCGGCGGGCGCCGACGACCACATCGGGCTGGTCGGCGTGCACCGCGACCAGCGTGAACGCCCCGTCCAGCAGCCGGCACACCCGCCGCATGGCCTCCGCGAGGTCCCCGGCCGACGAGGCGAAGTGCTCGGCGAGCAGGTGGGCCACGACCTCGGTGTCCGTCTCGGACTCCAGCCGGTGCCCGCGCTCGGTGAGTTCGGCGCGCAGCACGGCGAAGTTCTCGATGATGCCGTTGTGTACGACGGCCACGCGCCCCGTGTTGTCCAGGTGCGGGTGGGCGTTGACGTCGGTGGGCCCGCCGTGGGTCGCCCACCGGGTGTGCCCGAGTCCGGTGGAGCCGGCGGGCATCCGATGCCCGACCAGTTCCTTCTCCAGGTTGACCAGCTTGCCGGCCTTTTTGACGGAGACGAGCTCCCCGTCGGCGAGGACGGCGACACCCGCCGAGTCGTAGCCGCGGTACTCCAGCCGCTTGAGTCCGGCGATGACCACATCGAGCGCCGACTGCGCTCCCACGTAACCCACAATTCCGCACATACGCCGCAGCGTACGCCGTGGTTGGCGCTCTGCCCCGTACCTGAACCAGACGAAAACCCCGCCCCGGCGAACGCGCCGGAGCGGGGTTGACGCGTGCTCGAACGCCCGAGCGGGCCGGGACTCAGCCGAGCTTCTTGGCCTGGATCTCGACGATGGCCTTCGGCTGCTCGGCGGTGCCGCTCGGGCTCACGGCCGAGAAGGTGGCGAGGATGTTGCCCTTGCGGACGACCACGAGCTCCATGCCGGCCGTCTCGCCGTCCACGTCGCCCAGCTCGGTGTAGGCGAGCGCCGCGTCGCCTGCGGTGACGGGGGTGCCCGGGATCACCTTGGTGATCTTGAGCGAGTCGCCGGCCTGGCTGCCCGTGTAACCGCCGGCGCAGGCCGTGGCCGCGGCCTTGATGGCGGCGAAGGCCTCCTCGGCGCCCTTGCCCTCGTACGAGGCGAGGGCGACGGAGGTGACGGTGGCGCCCAGGACCTCGTCCACGGACTTCGGCTTGGCGACCGCCTTGGTGCCGGCCTTCCCCACGGCGGTGCCGACCGGGGCCGTGGACTGTGCCTTGGCGAGCGGCAGGCACTCGGGCTTGTCGGAGCCGGCACCGGCCGCCGCCGCGAGTTCGGCCGGGGTGGCCGCCTTGACCCCGTGGGTCGGCAGGTCGGCCTGCGTCACCAGCAGCGCGGCCAGCTCGGCGTCCGTCTTGGCCTTCGCGGCGGGCGCGGCCGACGCCGCCGGGGCGGAGGGAGCCGGCTTGGCGCCGTCCACGTTCTTGTCGGACGTGTCCGAGCCGCAGGCCGTGGCGAGCAGCGCCAGGGACACCGCGGAGGCGGTCAGGACGGTACGGCGGACGAGTGCGGTGCGCACGATGGTTCCCCCCACAGGAAAATGATCAACGAAAGAAGCGAAACAAGCGAAAGGAGCGAAAGGAGCGAAAGGAGCGCAGCGGCATCGCCGAGCTGCGGTGATCATCAATGTACGGGCCGCTGAAACCATCGGCTCCGGATTATCTGCGCGCACCACGCATCGTGACCGCCACGAGACCCCGGAGGCCCCCAATCGAGACCGCCCCGCGTACAACCCGCCCGCCGCGGGACATACGGGCACTCCCCACGTGACCGACCACACCACCCACAACCGACCGCGACCCCCGACAATGGCGGTGTGATCACTTCGCCGCCACGAAGCACGTCGGACAGCGCAACGGAGCGCACCGACCGGACCGACCGGACCGGGCGCCCGGCCCACCGCAAGGCCGACGCCTCCCCCTACGTCGACCTCACCCGCGCCGAGTGGAGCGCCCTGCGCGAGCGGACGCCACTGCCGCTGACCGCCGACGAGGTGGAGCGGCTGCGCGGCCTCGGCGACGTCATCGACCTCGACGAGGTCCGCGACGTCTACCTGCCGCTCTCCCGCCTCCTCAACCTCTACGTCGGCGCCACCAGCAACCTCCGCGGCACCCTCAACACCTTTCTCGGCGACGCCGGCAACGGCCACGGCGCTCAGCAGGGCACCCCGTTCGTCATAGGGGTCGCCGGCTCCGTCGCCGTCGGCAAGTCCACCGTGGCCCGTCTGCTCCAGGCCCTCCTCGCCCGCTGGCCCGAGCACCCGCGCGTGGAGCTGGTGACCACCGACGGCTTCCTCTACCCGATGAAGGAGCTCCAGCGGCGCGGGCTCACCGCCCGCAAGGGCTTCCCGGAGTCGTACGACCGCCGCGCGCTCACCCGGTTCGTCGCCGACATCAAGGCCGGCAAGGACGAGGTCACGGCCCCCGTCTACTCGCACCTGATCTACGACATCGTCCCGGGCGAGCAGCTCGTCGTACGCCGCCCGGACATCCTGATCGTCGAGGGCCTCAACGTCCTGCAGCCGGCCATGCCCGGCAAGGACGGCCGTACCCGCGTCGGCCTCGCCGACTACTTCGACTTCAGCGTGTACGTGGACGCGCGCCCCGAGGACATCGAGCGCTGGTACCTCAACCGGTTCCGGAAGCTGCGCGAGACGGCGTTCCAGAATCCTTTCTCCTACTTCCGCAAGTACACCCAGGTCTCCGAGGAGGAGGCCCTGGAGTACGCGCAGACGATGTGGCGGACCATCAACAAGCCCAACCTCTTGGAGAACG
Organism: Streptomyces sp. NPDC060028; assembly: GCF_042736725.1. NCBI lineage: Bacteria > Bacillati > Actinomycetota > Actinomycetes > Kitasatosporales > Streptomycetaceae > Streptomyces > Streptomyces sp. NPDC060028. The sequence continues at coordinate 56,950 of NZ_JBHWVJ010000028.1, forward strand.
TCGCCCCCACCCGCGGCCGCGCCACGCTCGTCGTACGCAAGGGACCGGACCACAAGGTGCAGAAGCTGAGCCTGCGCAAGCTCTAGTGCTGTGACCGGAGCTGCTCGGCCAGAAACCGACGACGACGGCCCCGCCGTCCCGGATGGGGTCCGGGGCGACGGGGCCGTGGGGTTCCTGGGGTTCGTGCGAGGCAAGACCCGAAAGGGACGGCCTAGCCGAGCGCCGCCTTCACGACGTCCGCGAGGCGCCCCGCCACCGCGCGGGCCTGCTCGATGTCGGCGGCCTCCACCATCACCCGAACGAGCGGCTCCGTACCGGACGAACGCAGTAGCACCCGTCCGGTGCTGCCGAGCTCGCGCTCCGCGTCGACGACCGCCGCGGCCAGCTCGGCCGAGGTCCCGACCCGGGACTTGTCCACGTCGGGGACGTTGATCAGCACCTGCGGCAGCCGCCGCATGACCCCGGCCAGCTCCGCCAGCGACTTGCCGGTGGCCGCGACCCGCGCCGCCAGCAGCAGGCCGGTCAGCGTGCCGTCACCGGTGGTCGCGTGGTCGAGGATGATCACGTGGCCGGACTGCTCGCCGCCCAGCGCGTAGCCGTTCTCCTTCATCGACTCCAGCACGTAGCGGTCGCCGACCCCGGTCTGCACGACGTGGATGCCCTCGGACTCCATCGCCAGCTTGAAGCCCAGGTTCGACATCACGGTGCCGACCACGGTGTTCTCGCGCAGCTGCCCGGCCTCGCGCATGGCCAGGGCCAGCACCGCGAGGATCTGGTCGCCGTCGACCTCGGCGCCGGTGGCGTCCACGGCCAGGCAGCGGTCGGCGTCGCCGTCGTGCGCGATTCCGAAGTCGGCGCCGTGCTCGACCACGGCCGCCTTGAGCAGTTCGAGGTGGGTGGAGCCGCAGCCGTCGTTGATGTTGAGGCCGTCCGGCTCCGTACCGATCGTGACGATCTCGGCGCCGGCCCGGGTGAAGGCCTCGGGCGAGACGTACGCGGCGGCGCCGTGCGCCTCGTCCAGGACGACCTTCAGGCCTTCGAGGCGGTTGGGGAGGACCCCGATGAGGTGGGCGACGTACTTGTCGAAGCCCTCGGTGTAGTCGGAGACCCGGCCGACGCCGGAGCCGGTGGGCCGGTCCCAGGGAGCACCGGTGCGGTGCTGTTCGTAGACGGCCTCGATCCGGCCCTCCAGCTCGTCGGCGAGCTTGTGGCCGCCGCGCGCGAAGAACTTGATGCCGTTGTCGGGCATGGCGTTGTGGCTGGCCGAGAGCATCACGCCGAGGTCGGCGCCCAGCGCACCGGTGAGATACGCCACCGCCGGGGTGGGCAGCACACCGACGCGCAGGACGTCCACGCCCGCGCTCGCGAGACCCGCGACGACCGCGGCCTCGAGGAACTCGCCGGAGGCCCGGGGATCACGGCCGACCACCGCGGTCGCGCGGTGGCCCGCGAAGGTTCCCGCCTCGGCCAGTACGTGTGCGGCCGCCACGGAGAGGCCGAGCGCGAGCTCAGCCGTCAGATCCGCGTTGGCGACGCCTCGTACACCGTCCGTCCCGAAGAGTCGTCCCACTGTTGTCCTCCCGAGTTCACACTTCGCTTGTGACCGCTTGTGACAGTAATTTGCCGCTTGTGGCGGTAAACGAACCGCCCCGACAGCACGGAGAGTGCTGCCGGGGCGGTTTCGTTGCAGAACAGCAGGCGCAGATTAACGCTTGCTGTACTGCGGAGCCTTACGGGCCTTCTTGAGACCGGCCTTCTTGCGCTCGACCGCACGGTCGTCGCGCGAGAGGAAGCCGGCCTTCTTCAGCGCCGGGCGGTTGTTGTCCACGTCCGCCTCGTTCAGCGCACGGGCCACACCGAGGCGCAGGGCGCCGGCCTGGCCGGAGACGCCGCCACCCGCGATGCGGGCGATGACGTCGTAGCGGTTGTCCAGCTCAAGGAGCTTGAACGGCTCGTTGACTTCCTGCTGGTGCACCTTGTTGGGGAAGTAGTCCTCAAGGGTGCGACCGTTGATCTTCCACTTGCCGGTGCCCGGAACGATCCGGACGCGGGCGATGGCGTTCTTGCGACGGCCCAGGCCGGCGGCCGGCTGGGGGTCGCCGAAGCGACCGGCAAGGGACTCGGAGGTGTAGTCGCCCTCGACGACAACCTCGGACTCGCTGGTGTACTCCTCGACGTTGCCCTCGAACTCTTCGACGGGGGTCGTCTCGGCGGTGGTCTCGGCCACGATGCTCCTCAGAATTTTCTACGTCTTAGGGGGTGGCCGGAACTACTGCGCGACCTGGGTGATCTCGAACGGCACCGGCTGCTGGGCAGCGTGGGGGTGCTGGTCGCCCGAGTAGACCTTCAGCTTCGAGAGCATCTGACGGCCCAGGGTGTTCTTGGGGAGCATGCCCTTGATGGCCTTCTCGACGGCCTTCTCCGGGTTGTTCGCCAGGAGGTCGTCGTAACGGACCGAGCGGAGACCACCCGGGTAGCCGGAGTGGCGGTACGCCATCTTCTGGGTCGCCTTGTTGCCGGACAGGTGAACCTTGTCGGCGTTGACGATGATGACGAAGTCGCCCATGTCCATGTGGGGGGCGTAAGTCGGCTTGTGCTTGCCCCGCAGGAGGGCAGCGGCCTGGGTCGCCAGACGGCCGAGGACAACGTCCTGGGCGTCGATGACGAGCCACTGGCGCGAGATGTCGCCGGGCTTGGGGCTGAACGTACGCACGCGTATGCCTTCGCTTCTTCAGTGGTGGGTCATCCCCGGGGGGTGAGCCCGAAGGGACGGGTCCTGACATGGGTCACCACGGACGATCACGACAGCCCTGGTTCACATCGGGGACGCAACCCGTGTGTACCGCTGGTCATCGGCCCGGTGGACCGGCGTAAGGCCAATTCACGTGAGAATGAGCAAGCCAATACGCATAACGAACCAGCAGGATACCCGTGAAGACCTGGAAGGGTCAAAACGCGGTCCGCGATGCCGTCTCGACTGGCTTCGCGGTGCACTCCGGATCGGTCCTGGGTGGGGACCCCGCAGTTCGTACGAGCTCCAGCGTAACCCGGCTCGGCCGCAAACACCGCCGCGCCAGCAGCCCGGCCAGCGCGCAGAGGGTCACCATGTCCCTGAATGCCCGCCGCTTGGCCGCCAACTCCGAGGGCCACGGAACCCCCGCCATCTGAGGCACCACGGCAGCCCAGAACCAGGGCGAGCGCGGCATCGAACCCGCCCGCACCCCCGACGCCAGCAGCAGCGGAAGCACCACCAGCAGGTAGTGGTCGAAGGACGGCCGCGACACCAGGAATGCGGCGAGCATCACCATGCAGGCCGTCTCGACGAGCCGCAGCTCGCCCCCGTCCGTGTCCGCCCCGCTGCGCCGCCACCGCCGCCAGGCCCCCCACAGCCCGACCGCGGCCCCGCCGAAGGCGAGCAGCACCGCCAGCGGCTGCGCCATCCCCAGCCGGGGCAGCACCGCGATCGGCGAGGCGTCCCAGGGCAGGGCGTACGCGTCCTGCCCCTGGAGCAGGAAGGGCAGGGTCTTGGTGAAGAACAGCGTCGGGCTCGGCATTATCAGCGCGCCGGCCAGCGACAACCCCAGCGGCACCAGCACCGCCGCGCCCAGCCCCCGCCACTGCCGGGCCAGGACGAACAGCACCGCGACCGGCACCAGCATCGGCTTGCAGGCGATGGCCAGCCCCACCACCAGCCCGGCCGCCACCCAGTGCCGCCGGTGCGCCAGCAGCAGCGCCACCGGCAGCGCGGCCGCCGAGATGGCGGTCCAGTTCCCGATGAGCACGAGGTTCAGGTACGGCTTGTAGAGCAGCGCGAACAGTGCGAAGCCGCCCACCGCGAAGCGTGAGCGCAGCGGCACCGAGAAGAGCTTCAGCGAGGCCCACCAGCCGATGCCCACGAGCCCGGTCATCCCCAGCGGGAGCACCCACCGCAGCAGGGTCGTCGGCAGCAGCGCCTCAGGGATCGCCATGAGCACGGCGCTGGGGAGGTAGAGGAAGCGCTTGTCGTCGTACGGGGAGACGCCCGCCAGCAGCGAGTCCGCGGCCTTCACGACGAAGGCGTTGTCCGAGCCCCAGTTGGCCCGCAGGCTCGTGGAGACGGCGATGGCGAGGAGGACGGCGAGGGACACCGCCCGCCACGAGCGGGACGCCGGCCGGAGCAGCCAGTCCACCAGCCGGTTCCCCGAGGACGGGCTGTCCCACTTCATGAGCCAGATGCTAGGCCGCAGCCCCACGACGCCTCCCCCTCGCTCCGCACGCCGGAGGCGGTCTCCCCTAGCGCTTGCGTTCGACCCTACGTTCGTCCCAGACGGGTTCCTGAGTCTCCCGCACAACACCGTCCGAACCGAAGACCAGGTAACGGTCAAATGTGCGCGCGAACCAGCGATCGTGCGTGACGCACAGCACAGTGCCCTCGTAGGCCTCCAGGCCGTCCTGCAGCGCCTCCGCCGACTCCAGGTCGAGGTTGTCCGTCGGCTCGTCCAGCAGCAGCGCCGTGGTACCGGCCAGCTCCAGCAGCAGGATCTGGAAACGAGCCTGCTGGCCGCCCGAGAGCTTCTCGAACGCCAGGTCGCCCTGGCGCTCCAGCTCGTAGCGGCGCAGCACGCCCATGGCCGCGCCGAGCGGCTTGGCGGCCTCCGTCCACAGGATGTCGACGAGCGTGCGCCCGAACAGCTCGGGGTGCGCGTGCGTCTGCGCGAAGTGGCCGGGAACCACCCGGGCGCCCAGCTTCCAGGTGCCGCTGTGCTTGACGTCCTCGCCCGCCATCAGCCGCAGGAAGTGCGACTTGCCGGAACCGTTCGAGCCCAGCACCGCGACCCGCTCCCCGTAGAAGACCTCCAGCGAGAAGGGCTTCATCAGCCCCGTGAGCTCCAGGTTCTCCACGGTCAGCGCGCGCACGCCGGTACGCCCGCCCTTGAGCCGCATCCGGATGTCCTGCTCGCGCGGCGGCTCCGGCGGCGGACCGGCCTCCTCGAACTTCTGGAAGCGGGTCTGCATCGCCTTGTAGCGCGAGGCCATGTCGGGGCTGGACGCCGCCTGGTTGCGCAGCCGCAGCACCAGGGCCTTCAGGCGGGCGTGCTCCTCGTCCCAGCGCCGCTTGAGCTCCTCGAAGCGCGCGAAGCGCTCCTTGCGGGCGTCGTGGTAGGTGGCGAAGCCCGCGCCGTGGACCCACACGTCCGTGCCCATCGGGCTCGGCTCCAGGCTGATGATCTTCTCGGCGGCCGTGGACAGCAGCTCCCGGTCGTGCGACACGAACAGCACGGTCTTGCGGGTCGCCTTCAGCTGCTCCTCCAGCCACCGCTTGCCGGGGACGTCGAGGTAGTTGTCCGGCTCGTCGAGCAGCAGCACCTCGTCCGGCCCGCGCAGCAGCGCCTCCAGGACCAGCCGCTTCTGCTCACCGCCCGACAGCGTGCGCACCTCGCGGAACTGCGCGCTGTCGTACGGGATGGCCAGCGCGGCCATCGTGCAGACGTCCCACAGGGTCTCCGCCTCGTAGCCCTGTACGTCGGCCCAGTCGCTGAGCGCCTGCGCGTACGCCATCTGCGCGGCCTCGTCGTCGACCGTGAGGATCAGCTGCTCGGCGCGGTCCACGGCCTTCGCGGCCTCCCTGATCCGCGGCTGGGCGACCGAGACCAGCAGGTCCCGTACGGTCGTCTCGTCCCGGACCGAGCCCACGAACTGCGACATCACGCCCAGCCCGCCACTGACGGTGACCCCGCCGCCGTGCGGCTGGAGGTCGCCGGAGATCAGCTTCAGCAGGGTGGTCTTGCCGGCCCCGTTCGCCCCCACCAGGGCGACCACCGCCCCCTCCCCCACCCGGAAGGAGACGTCGGGGAGCAGAACCCGCCCGTCGGGAAGGTAGTACTCCAGGTGGCTGGCTTCGAGATGTCCCATGCGGGGCATTGTCCAGGTCCGGCCGCGATCCGCCCAAACGGATCAGCCGGGGTTCAGCAGCAGCCCGCGCCCGGCAGGGTGCGCAGGTTCCGGGCCTCCTTGCTGCGGGCGGCCAGCAGCTCGTCGGCCGGGTAGCCGACCTCCTCCAGGGTCAGCCCGTGCGGCTTGACCACGTGCACCGAGGAGTCCCGTACGCCCGCGGCCAGCACCTTCCCGGGCCAGTCGGTCGGCCGGTGGCCGTCGCCGACGTGCAGCAGGGCGCCGACCAGCGAGCGGACCATGTTGTGGCAGAAGGCGTCGGCGCGGACGGTCGCGGTGATGATCCCGTCCTCGGCGCGCTCCCAGCTGAGCTGCTGGAGCGTACGGATGGTCGTGGCGCCCTCGCGCTTCTTGCAGTACGCGGCGAAGTCGTGCTCGCCGAGCAGGGCCGCGGCCGCCTCGTTCATGGCGTCGACGTCGAGCGGCCACTGGTGCCACAGGACGTGCCCGCGGCGCAGCGGGTCCACCCCGGCCTGGTGGTCGCCGACGCGGTAGGCGTAGCGGCGCCAGATGGCGGAGAACCGCGCGTTGAAGCCCTCGGGGGCCTCGGCGGCCCTCCACACCCGTACGTCGTGCGGCAGCCGGCCGGCGAGGCGGCGCAGCAGCTTGTCGTGGTGCTCGGCCCACACCTCCTCGGCCAGGTCGAACTGTGCGACCTGCCCGCGCGCGTGCACGCCGGCGTCGGTGCGCCCGGCGACGGTCAGCTCGACGGGGTCCGGCAGCCGCATCACGGTCTGCAGGGCCGACTCCAGCTCGCCCTGCACGGTCCGCAGCACGCGCTGTTTCGCCCAGCCGGAGAAGTCCTTGCCGTCGTAGCTCAGGTCCAGCCGCACCCGGACGTGCCCGGGCTCCACCTCGTCACTCACGTGACCGATCCTCTCAGCTGCGTCTTTCCGACGAACGGCAAACGGGCCCGCCCCGGAGAGGGGCGGGCCCGTTCAGAGCCGTTCAGCGTGATCCCGGAGGGGATCAGGCCTCCTTGGTCTCCTCGGCGGCGGGAGCCTCGGCGGCCTCCGCCTCCTTCACGGCGCGCTTGGTGGCGGCCTCGGCCTCACCAGTGGCCTGCTGGGCGACCGTAAGGGCCTCGACCAGCTCGATCACGGCCATCGGGGCGTTGTCGCCACGACGGTTGCCGATCTTGGTGATGCGCGTGTAACCACCGGGGCGGTTCTCGTAGCGCGGGGCGATCTCGGTGAACAGCGTGTGCACGATGCTCTTGTCCGTGATCGTCTGCAGCACCAGGCGACGGTTGTGGATGTCGCCCTTCTTCGCCTTGGTGACCAGACGCTCGGCGTAGGGACGCAGGCGACGGGCCTTGGCCTCGGTCGTGGTGATGCGGCCGTGCTCGAAGAGCGCCTTCGCGAGGTTCGCGAGGAGGTGCTTCTCGTGCGCGGCGCTGCCGCCCAGGCGGGCACCCTTTGCGGGACGCGGCATGGTGTTACTCCTTCATATCTGCACCGGCCGTGTCAGGTACCGGTGTCAGTTCCCCCGAGGCGGATGCCGCGGGAAAGATCAGATCAAGCCCGGCCGGCGGTCGAGGCCAAGGGGCCTCGGCCGCCGGCGGCGGGATGAATCAGTACTGCTCGGTCTCGACGAAACCGGCGTCGGCGTCGTCGTCGGCGCCAAACGCGTCGGCGGCGGCGGTCGGGTCGAATCCGGGCGGGCTGTCCTTGAGGGCCAGGCCCATGCCGGCCAGCTTCGCCTTGACCTCGTCGATCGACTTCGCACCGAAGTTGCGGATGTCGAGCAGGTCGGCCTCGGAACGCGCCACGAGCTCACCCACGGAGTGGATGCCCTCGCGCTTGAGGCAGTTGTACGAGCGGACCGTGAGCTCGAGCTCCTCGATCGGCAGCGCCAGATCGGCGGCCAGGGCCGCGTCCGTCGGCGAGGGGCCCATGTCGATGCCCTCGGCGTCGATGTTGAGCTCGCGCGCCAGACCGAACAGCTCGACCAGGGTCTTGCCTGCGGACGCCATGGCGTCACGCGGGCGCATGGCCTGCTTGGTCTCGACGTCGACGATCAGCTTGTCGAAGTCGGTGCGCTGCTCGACTCGGGTCGCCTCGACCTTGTAGGTGACCTTGAGGACCGGGCTGTAGATGGAGTCGATCGGGATGCGACCGATCTCCTGGCCCAGCTGCTTGTTCTGCACGGCGGAGACGTAGCCGCGACCGCGCTCGACGGTCAGCTCCATCTCCAGCTTGCCCTTGCCGTTGAGCGTGGCGAGGACCAGGTCCGGGTTGTGCACCTCGACACCGGCCGGGGGCGCGATGTCGGCAGCGGTGACCAGGCCGGGACCCTGCTTGCGCAGGTACATCACGACCGGCTCGTCGTGCTCCGAGGAGACGACCAGCTGCTTGATGTTGAGGATGATGTCGGTGACGTCTTCCTTGACACCCGGCACGGTGGTGAACTCGTGCAGGACGCCGTCCACGCGGATGCTGGTGACAGCGGCACCCGGGATCGAGGACAGGAGCGTGCGGCGCAGGGAGTTGCCGAGGGTGTAGCCGAAGCCCGGCTCCAGCGGCTCGATCACGAACCGCGAGCGGTACTCGTCGACGACCTCTTCGGTCAGCGAAGGACGCTGAGCGATAAGCATGTCTGTGTTCCTTCATTCGTGGACGCCCACTATTTGACGCCCGACGGGACGCCGTACCGGAGTACGGCTACTGCAAGGGTACGGGCGGCACGGCCCCCGAAGGGGTCGTACCGCCCGGACACTCAAGAACGCACAGGTGCGTCCGCTGCGTCAGACGCGGCGGCGCTTCGGCGGGCGGCAGCCGTTGTGCGGGGTGGGGGTGACGTCCTGGATCGAGCCGACCTCGAGGCCGGTGGCCTGGAGGGAGCGGATCGCGGTCTCGCGGCCGGAGCCCGGACCCTTGACGAAGACGTCAACCTTGCGCATGCCGTGCTCCTGCGCGCGACGGGCGGCCGACTCGGCGGCCATCTGCGCGGCGAAGGGGGTGGACTTGCGCGAGCCCTTGAAGCCGACGTGGCCGGCGGAGGCCCAGGAGATCACGTTGCCCGCGGGGTCCGTGATCGAGACGATGGTGTTGTTGAACGTGCTCTTGATGTGGGCGTGCCCATGAGCGACGTTCTTCTTTTCCTTGCGGCGCACCTTCTTGGCAGCGCCCTGACGACCCTTGGGGGGCATCTAAATCTCCTACGGGAGGTGGTCGGTCCTACAGCGCAAGACCGCTGAACAGGACTACTTCTTGCCCGGCTTCTTCTTACCGGCGATCGCGCGACGCGGGCCCTTGCGGGTACGCGCGTTCGTGCTGGTGCGCTGACCGTGCACCGGCAGGCCACGACGGTGGCGGATGCCCTGGTAGCACTGGATCTCGACCTTGCGACGGATGTCGGCCTGGATCTCGCGGCGGAGGTCACCCTCGGTGCGGAGGTTGGCGTCCACGTACTCGCGGATCTTGACGAGGTCCTCTTCGGCCAGGTCACGAACGCGGGTGTCGGGGTTCACACCGGTGGCCGCAAGGATTTCCTTGGACCGGGTGCGACCGACACCGAAGACGTAGGTAAGTGCGATCTCCACACGCTTTTCGCGCGGGATGTCAACACCGGAAACGCGTGCCATTCAATGGCTCCTGTGTGTTCGGGGGTCTTCCGCAGAACCGAACCCCGGCCGCCGACCACGCCTGATGGGTGATGGTACGTCCGGGTCCCCGGCCCCCGCCGGAGGTGCCGCCGGCCCCGGTCAGGGCTGGGCGGGTTCTGCGTATGTACGTTTTCTTACGTCGCGCGAAGAACTGCGTAGTGCAGGTCGGTCGGCGTGCGTCAGCCCTGGCGCTGCTTGTGGCGCAGGTTGTCGCAGATGACCATGACCCGGCCGTGACGGCGGATCACCTTGCACTTGTCGCAGATCTTCTTGACGCTCGGCTTGACCTTCATGTTGGTGAGGTTCTCCGGGTCAGTGCCACCACCCGCCGGGACAAGACGCCCAGACGGAGTGAAGACAAGATCTACTTGTATCGGTAGACGATCCGGCCACGCGTCAGGTCGTACGGGGAGAGCTCCACGACAACCCGGTCATCGGGCAGGATGCGGATGTAGTGCATGCGCATCTTGCCACTGATGTGCGCGAGGACTTTGTGACCGTTCTGGAGTTCCACCTTGAACATCGCGTTCGGGAGGGACTCGATCACGGTGCCCTCGATTTCGATGGCACCTTGCTTCTTGGCCACGCTTCGCCTTTCGAATCGGCTACCTTGATCAGCTCCCCGCTTCGCACGAGGACATGCGGGTGCAAAGGAGCCGACGAGTCAGTCTACGTCAGGGCACCCAGAAAGACGAATCCGGAAAGTGTGCCCCACAGACTAGATCATTAAGCTAGAGGGTCGGGAGCCGTGGTGACTCCGTACTCCGCCAGTTTCGCCTTGCCGCAGTCCGGGCTGGTCAGGACGATCGGTCCCGCCTCCGTCAGCGCGATGGAGTGCTCCCAGTGCGAGGACCAGGTGCCGTCCGTCGTGATGACCGTCCAGTCGTCCGCCAGGACCTCGGTCTGGGCCGTGCCCAGGGAGACCATCGGCTCGATCGCCAGGCAGACGCCCGGGACGAGCTTGATCCCCTTGCCCCGCTTGCGCGAGACGTAGTTCAGCAGGTGGGGGTCCATGTGCATCTCGGACCCGATGCCGTGACCGCCGTAGTCCTCGATGATCCCGAACTTGCCGAGGCTGTGCTCACCGGTGGTCGGCCTCGGCTGGCGCTTGATGTACGTCTCGATCGCCTTCGAGATGTCCACGAGGCGGTTGCCGAGCTTCATGGCGGCGATGCCGGCCCACATGGACTCCTCGGTCACCCGGGAGAGCTCCACGAGCTCAGGCGCGTGCCCGGTGCCCACGAAGGCGGTGTACGCGGCGTCGCCGTGCCAGCCGTCGATGATCGCACCGGCGTCGATCGAGATGATGTCGCCGTCCTTGAGGACCGTCTTGTCGTCGGGGATGCCGTGGACGACGACCTCGTTCACCGAGGTGCAGATGGTGGCGGGGAAGCCGCCGTAGCCGAGGAAGTTCGACTTGGCTCCGGCGTCCGCGATGACCTTGCGGGCCACCATGTCCAGATCGCGCGTCGTGGCACCCGGAACGGCCGCCTCACGGGTCGCCGCGTGGATCGCCGCGACGACCAGCCCCGCCTCACGCATCTTCGCGATCTGCTCGGGGGTCTTGAGCTGCACCATGCCGTGCCTTCCACCTTCGGAACTGGGTCTTCTGGGTCTTGTGGGTCTTCTGGGCCGTTTCAACAGTACGGCCGCGGCGCCCGAAGGACACCGCGGCCGAACTTTCACAGCAGGAGGGAACTACTTCTTGAGGGCGTCCATCGCACGCTGCGTGACTTCCGCGACCTCACCGAGCGCCGGGATCGTCGACACGAGGCCCTGGGCCTTGTAGTAGTCGATGATCGGCTCGGTCTGCGTGTGGTAGACGTCCAGCCGGTTGCGGACCGCGTCCTCGGACTGGTCCTCGCGCACGTACAGCTCGCCGCCGCAGACGTCGCAGACACCCTCGACCTTCGGCGGGTGGTACGCGACGTGGAAGACGTGCGCGCCGTCATTGCGGCACGTACGCCGGCCGGCGAGGCGCTTGACGACCTCGTCCTCCTCGACCTCCAGGTCGAGGACGGCGTCGAGCTTCATGCCGGCGGCCTGGAGCATCACGTCGAGGGCCTCGGCCTGCGAGACGTTGCGCGGGAAGCCGTCGAGCAGGAAGCCGTTCACGGCGTCCGGCTGCTCCATGCGGTCCTTGGCCATGCCGATGGTGACCTCGTCGGGGACGAGGTCACCGGCGTCCATGAACGCCTTCGCGCGGCGGCCCAGCTCGGTGCCCTGGCTGATGTTGGCCCGGAACAGGTCGCCCGTGGAGATGTGCGGGATGGACAGGGTCTTGGCAAGGACGGTGGCCTGCGTTCCCTTGCCCGCACCGGGCGGTCCGACGAGGACGATTCGCATCAGCGGAGGAACCCTTCGTAATTACGCTGCTGGAGCTGGCTCTCGATCTGCTTCACGGTTTCCAGACCCACACCCACGATGATCAGGATGCTCGTCCCGCCGAACGGGAAGTTCTGGTTCGCTCCGAAGCCCGCCAACGCCATCGTCGGCACAAGAGCGATGAGACCCAGGTACAGCGACCCCGGCCAGGTGATCCGGTTGAGTACGTAGCTCAGGTACTCGGCCGTGGGTCGACCGGCGCGGATACCCGGGATGAACCCACCATACTTCTTCATGTTGTCTGCAACTTCCTCGGGGTTGAAGGAAATCGCCACGTAGAAGAACGCGAAGAAGACGATCAGGAGGAAGTAGGCCGCGATGTAGTACGGGTGGTCGCCCTTGACGAAGTGCTTCTGGATCCAGACGGCCCAGCCGGCCTGCGAACCGCTGAACTGAACGATCAGCGCCGGGATGTACAGCAGCGACGAGGCGAAGATGACCGGGATGACACCGGCCTGGTTCACCTTGAGCGGGATGTAGGTGGACGTACCGCCGTAGGCACGGCGGCCGATCATGCGCTTCGCGTACTGGACCGGGATCCGGCGCTGCGCCTGCTCGACGAAGACCACCAGGGCGACCATCGCGAGGCCGACGAGGATGACCACGCCGAACTCGACCCAGCCGTCGGCGATCTTGCCCTGGAGCTTGATGGTCCACAGGGCGCCGACGAAGCCGGCGGCGATCGAGATGAACATCAGGATCGACATGCCGTTGCCGATGCCGCGGTCGGTGATGAGCTCACCGAGCCACATGACGACGCAGGTACCGGCGGTCATGGTGAGGACCATGACGACCATGGTGAAGATCGAACGGTCGGGGACGATCTGAGTGGCGGCCGGGCAGCCCTGGAAGAGTGCACCGCTCTTGGCCGTGGCGACGAGGCCGGTGCCCTGCAGGATCGCGAGGGCGACCGTCAGATAGCGGGTGTACTGAGTGATCTTCGCCGTGCCGGACTGACCCTCTTTTTTGAGGTTCTCCAGCTTCGGGATGACCACGGTCAGCAGCTGCAGGATGATGCTCGCCGTGATGTACGGCATGATGCCGAGCGCGAAGATCGTGATCTGCAGCAGCGCACCGCCGCTGAACATGTTGACGAGACCGAAGAGGCTGTTGCTGCTCCCGGCCTGGTCCACACAGATCTGAACGTTCTTGTAGCTCACGCCGGGTACCGGGATGTGAGACCCGAGCCGGAACAGCATGATGATGCCGAGCGTGAAGAGCAGCTTCTTGCGCAGGTCGGGCGTCTTGAACGCCCGGGCGAACGCGGTGAGCACGGTGCCTCCTGCGACCCCCGCGCTACTGCGTCAGAGGTGACGGTCTGAGGGATCGACGTATACGACAAAGCTAAAGGTGCAGGCCACCTTACCGGCGATACTGCCCCCCGTGGAACGACCAACCGGGGATGCCCCAAATGTGAGGCATCCCCGGTCGGGTTTCAGCTATTTAATCACTGAGTTCGTCTTAGACGAGCTCGGTGACAGTGCCGCCTGCGGCAGCAATCTTCTCCTTGGCGGAGCCGGAGACGGCGTCAACCGAAACCTGCAGCGCCACGGAGATCTCGCCCTGGCCCAGGACCTTGACGAGGCTGTTCTTGCGAACCGCGCCCTTGGCGACCAGGTCGGCCACCGTGACCTCTCCACCCTCGGGGTAGAGAGCGCCGAGCTTGTCCAGGTTCACGACCTGGAACTCGGTGCGGAACGGGTTCTTGAAGCCCTTGAGCTTCGGCAGACGCATGTGGAGGGGCATCTGCCCGCCCTCGAAGCGCTGCGGGATCTGGTAACGGGCCTTCTGGCCCTTCGTACCACGACCGGCCGTCTTACCCTTCGACGCCTCACCACGACCGACACGGGTCTTCGCGGTCTTGGCGCCGGGGGCGGGACGGAGGTTGTGGGCCTTCAGCGGGCTGTTCTCAGCCATGTTAGTCAACCTCCTCAACCGTCACGAGGTGGCGGACGGTCTGCACCATTCCGCGGAACTCGGGGCGGTCCTCCTTGACGACCACGTCGTTCAGGCGCTTGAGCCCGAGCGAACGCAGAGTGTCGCGGTGGTTCTGCTTGCTGCCGATGTACGACTTCGTCTGCGTGATCTTGAGGCGAGCCATTACGCACCCGCCCCAGCACGTGCACGAAGCAGAGCCGCGGGGGCGACGTCCTCGAGGGGCAGACCACGGCGAGCCGCGATCTCCTCGGGACGCTGCAGGCCCTTGAGGGCCGCCACGGTTGCGTGCACGATGTTGATCGCGTTCGAAGAGCCGAGCGACTTCGACAGGATGTCGTGAACGCCGGCGCACTCCAGAACGGCGCGCACCGGGCCACCGGCGATAACACCGGTACCGGGGGAAGCCGGCTTCAGGAGCACGACGCCCGCGGCACGCTCGCCCGTGATCGGGTGAGGAATGGTGCCCTGGATGCGCGGAACCTTGAAGAAGTTCTTCTTGGCTTCCTCGACACCCTTGGCGATGGCCGCGGGAACTTCCTTGGCCTTGCCGTAACCGACACCTACGGTGCCGTCACCGTCGCCCACCACGACCAGCGCGGTGAAGCTGAAGCGGCGACCACCCTTGACAACCTTGGCGACGCGGTTGATCGCGACAACGCGCTCAACGTAAGCGGTCTTCTCGGCGGCAGGGCCACCGTCGCGACCCTTCCGGTCTCGCCGCTCGCCGCCACCGGCACCGCTTCCGCGGCGCTGGGGTCCAGCCATTGGATTACCTCTCTCTGTTACGTCCGTGAGTCCCGGAACCGGGGCTTAGAACTTCAGCCCGGCTTCGCGGGCGGCGTCAGCCAGAGCGGCAATGCGCCCGGCGTATCGGTTGCCACCGCGGTCGAACACGACGGTCTCGACACCCGCAGCCTTGGCACGCTCGGCGACGAGCGCGCCGACAGCCTGGGCCTGCGAGCTCTTGTCGCCTTCGCCACCGCGGATCGAAGCGTCCAGGGTCGACGCCGACGCCAGGGTGTGACCCTGGAGGTCGTCGATGACCTGAGCAACGATGTTGCGGTTGGAACGCGTCACGACGAGGCGCGGACGCTCCGCCGTACCCGAGACGTTCTTGCGGATGCGGATGTGGCGGCGAGCCTTGGCAGCGCGCTTGTACGCGTCACCCTTGGCGATCTTTACACCGTATGCCATGGCTACTTACCAGCCTTTCCGACCTTGCGGCGGATGACTTCGCCGGCGTACTTGACACCCTTGGCCTTGTACGGGTCGGGCTTCCGCAGCTTGCGGATGTTGGCGGCGACCTCGCCGACCTTCTGCTTGTCGATGCCCTCGACCGAGAACTTGGTGGGCGACTCGACCTTGAAGGAGATGCCCTCGGGCGCCTCGATCAGGATCGGGTGGCTGTAACCAAGCTGGAACTCCAGGTTGGAGCCCTTCGCGGCGACGCGGTAACCAACACCGCTGATCTCGAGAGCCTTGACGTATCCCGCGGTCACACCGGTGATCATGTTCGCCACCAGCGTGCGGGACAGGCCGTGCAGGGCCTTGTTCTGACGCTCGTCGTTGGGGCGGGTGACGTTCAGAACGCCGTCCTCACCCTTGACGATCTCGATCGGCGCCTTGACGGTGTGCGCGAGGGAACCCTTGGGGCCCTTCACAGCGACCGTCTGGCCGTCGATGGTGACGTCCACACCGGCGGGAACCTGGATGGGGAGCTTGCCGATTCGCGACATTGCTTTTCCTCCGTTCCCGACTACCAGACGTAGGCGAGGACTTCCCCACCTACGCCCTTCTTGCCTGCCTGCTGGCCGGTCAGGAGACCGTGGGACGTGGAGATGATCGCCACGCCCAGGCCGCCGAGGACCTTCGGCAGGTTGGTGGACTTTGCGTACACGCGCAGACCGGGCTTCGAGATCCGCTTGATGCCCGCGATGGAGCGCTCACGGTTCGGCCCGAACTTCAGCTCGAGGACGAGGTTCTTGCCGACCTCGGCGTCCTCGACCTTCCAGCCGGTGATGAAACCCTCTTGCTTGAGGATCTCCGCGATGTGCGACTTGATCTTGCTGTGCGGCATCACGACAGTGTCGTGGTACGCCGAGTTAGCGTTACGCAGACGGGTCAGCATGTCTGCGATCGGGTCAGTCATGGTCATGAAGTGGCCTTCGGCCTCTCTCGCCGGGGTTTCCTGTATGCGCCATCCCTCTCCCCACTCAGTGGCGGGACGGGTGCGGTGCGGGGACCTACGGCGTAGTAAGTCGTTATGGGCGGCGGACGCCCAACCACACAAGCCTAAGGCATGCGCGGCCGGGCATCCGCCGACCAGATGCTTACCGAGAGTGCCTGGTAGCTCCCAAGTCCTTGCGGACGAGGGGGATTTACCAGGAGCTCTTGGTCACGCCCGGCAGCTCGCCACGGTGAGCCATCTCACGAAGGCAGACGCGGCACAGGCCGAACTTGCGGTACACGGAGTGGGGGCGACCGCAGCGCTGGCAGCGGGTGTACGCACGCACACCGAACTTGGGCTTGCGGGCAGCCTTCGCGATGAGAGCCTTCTTCGCCATCTCGCTTACGCCTCCTTGAAGGGGAAGCCGAGGTGACGAAGGAGCGCGCGGCCCTCAGCGTCGTTGGTCGCCGTGGTGACCACGGTGATGTCCATACCCCGGGTACGGTCGATCTTGTCCTGGTCGATCTCGTGGAACATGACCTGCTCCGTGAGACCGAAGGTGTAGTTGCCACGGCCGTCGAACTGCTTCGGCGACAGACCACGGAAGTCGCGGATACGCGGCAGCGCGAGCGACAGCGTACGGTCCAGGAACTCCCACATGCGGTCACCGCGGAGGGTGACGTGGCAGCCGATCGGCTGACCCTCGCGCAGCTTGAACTGCGCGATGGACTTGCGGGCCTTCGTGACGGCCGGCTTCTGACCGGTGATCGTCGTCAGGTCCTTGATGGCGCCGTCGATCAGCTTGGAGTCGCGGGCTGCGTCGCCCACACCCATGTTGACCACGATCTTCACGAGGCCGGGAATCTGCATGACGTTCTCGTAGGAGAACTCCTCACGCAGCTTGCCCGCGATGTCCTCGCGGTACTTCGTCTTGAGACGCGGAGTGGTAGCCATCAGATGTCCTCACCCGTCCGCTTGGCAACGCGGATCTTGTTGCCCTCGTCATCGAAGCGGAAACCGACGCGGGTAACGACCTTCTGGCCGTCCTTCTCCACAACCAGCTGAACGTTGCTGACGTGGATCGGCGCCTCGACGATCACGATGCCGCCGGTCTGCGAACCACCAGCGGTCTGACCGGCCTTGGTGTGCTTCTTGACCCGGTTGACACCCTCGACGAGGACACGGTTCTCAGTAGGGATGGCCATGATGACCTTGCCCTGCTTGCCCTTGTCCTTACCGGTGATGACCTGAACCAGGTCGCCCTTCTTGATCTTCATGCTTACAGCACCTCCGGCGCGAGCGAGATGATCTTCATGAACTTCTTCTCGCGCAGCTCACGGCCCACCGGGCCGAAGATACGGGTGCCGCGAGGGTCGCCGTCGTTCTTCAGAATGACGGCGGCGTTCTCGTCAAAGCGGATGTACGAGCCGTCCTGGCGGCGACGCTCCTTGACGGTGCGAACGATGACCGCCTTGACGACGTCACCCTTCTTCACGTTGCCACCGGGGATCGCATCCTTGACGGTGGCGACGATGACGTCACCGATGCCCGCGTAGCGGCGACCGGAACCACCGAGAACACGGATGCAAAGGATTTCCTTGGCACCAGTGTTGTCGGCGATACGCAGTCGCGACTCCTGCTGGATCACGTGTATCTCCTGTTTGTCTGCCGGTTCCCGGCGGGGGCCTCACTCCGAAGAGCTACCGCCCCCACCGAGCCTGGCGGAACGAACCTGAGGGAAACCCCTCAGATAATTACTTGGCCTTCTCGAGGATCTCGACGATGCGCCAGCGCTTGCTCGCCGACAGCGGACGCGTCTCCATGATGAGGACGCGGTCGCCGACGCCGGCAGCGTTCTGCTCGTCGTGCGCCTTGAGCTTGTTCGTACGGCGGATGACCTTGCCGTACAGGGCGTGCTTCACGCGGTCCTCGACAGCGACGACGACGGTCTTGTCCATCTTGTCGCTGACGACCAGACCCTCACGGGTCTTGCGGAAACCGCGGTCGGTCTTCTCAGTCACGTTGTTCTCGCTCATCAGGCGCTCTCCACCGTCTCGATACCGAGCTCACGCTCGTGCATCAGGGTGTAGATGCGAGCGATGTCCTTACGGACGGACTTGAGCCGGCCGTTGTTCTCCAGCTGACCCGTGGCCGCCTGGAAGCGGAGCTTGAACAGCTCCTCCTTGGCCTCGCGCAGCTTGCCAACGAGCTCCTCGTTGCCGAGCTCACGCAGCTCGGACGCCTTGGTTCCCGTCGCCATCACGACTCACCTGCCTCGCGCCGAACAATCCGGCACTTCATCGGAAGCTTGTGAGCAGCGCGGGTGAGCGCCTCACGAGCAATCTTCTCGTTCGGGTAGGACAGCTCGAACATGACCCGGCCCGGGTGCACGTTGGCGATCCACCACTCGGGAGAACCCTTACCGGAACCCATGCGGGTCTCGGCAGGCTTCTTGGTGAGCGGACGGTCCGGGTAAATGTTGATCCAGACCTTGCCGCCACGCTTGATGTGGCGGGTCATCGCAATACGAGCCGCCTCGATCTGGCGGTTCGTCACGTACGCCGGGGTGAGCGCCTGGATGCCGTACTCGCCGAACGTGACCTCAGTACCGCCCTTGGCCATACCGCGGCGCTTCGGGTGGTGCTGCTTGCGGTGCTTGACCCTACGAGGGATCAGCATGTCGGTCAGGCCTCCGTTCCGGTGCTCTCAGCCGGAGCGGCGGCGGGAGCGTCGGCCTTGGGGGCCTCGACACCAGCAGCCTGCTGCGGCTTGCGGCCACCACGGCCGCCGCGCTCGCCACCACGGCCACCACGGCCGGCGGGACGGTCGCCAGCGCCCTGAGCACCACGGGCCGGGCGGTTACCCGCACGGGCCGCAGCGTTCTCGGCGCGAACCTCGGCGATGTTCTTGACATCGCCCTTGTAGATCCAGACCTTCACACCGATACGGCCGAAGGTGGTCTTGGCCTCGAAGAAGCCGTAGTCCACGTTCGCGCGCAGCGTGTGCAGCGGCACACGACCCTCGCGGTAGAACTCGGAGCGGGACATCTCGGCGCCGCCGAGACGGCCGCCACACTGGATCTTGATGCCCTTGGCGCCGGCCTTCATCGTGCCCTGCATGCTCTTACGCATGGCGCGACGGAAGGAGACGCGGGAGGAGAGCTGCTCGGCAACGGCCTGGGCAACCAGCTGAGCGTCAAGCTCGGGGTTCTTGACCTCGAGGATGTTCAGCTGGACCTGCTTGCCCGTGAGCTTCTCGAGGTCACCGCGGATGCGGTCGGCCTCGGCGCCACGGCGGCCGATGACGATGCCCGGACGAGCGGTGTGGATGTCCACACGCACGCGGTCACGGGTGCGCTCGATCTCAACCTTCGAGATGCCGGCGCGCTCCATGCCGGACGTCATCATCCGACGGATGGCGACGTCTTCCTTGACGTAGTCCTTGTACAGCTTGTCGGCGTACCAACGCGACTTGAAGTCGGTGGTGATGCCGAGCCGGAACCCGTGCGGGTTTACCTTCTGGCCCATTACCGGGAACCTTCCTTGCTGCTGACGACCACGGTGATGTGGCTGGTCCGCTTGCGGATCCGGTAGGCACGGCCCTGCGCACGCGGACGGAACCGCTTCAGGGTCGGGCCCTCGTCCACGAACGCCTCGCTGATGACCAGCGTGGAGGCGTCCGGGTGGTTGTAGTTGTGTGCGGCATTGGCAATGGCGCTGTCCAGCACCTTGCCAACCGGCACGCTCGCGGCCTGCGGGGCGAAACGCAGGACCGCCTGAGCCTCCGTGGCATCCATGCCACGGATAAGGTCCACCACTCGGCGGGCCTTCATGGGCGTGACGCGGATGTACCGCGCCTGGGCCCTGGCTTCCATGGTTGTCCCTTCGGTGTAAGTCATAGTCGTAACCACCCCGCCTTTAGCGGCGCTTCGACTTCCGGTCGTCCTTGACGTGGCCGCGGAAGGTGCGAGTCGGCGAGAACTCGCCGAGCTTGTGGCCGACCATCGACTCGGTGACGAACACCGGGACGTGGGTCTTGCCGTTGTGCACCGCGATGGTGTGACCCAGCATGCTGGGGATGATCATCGAGCGACGGGACCAGGTCTTGATGACGTTCTTGGTGCCGGCTTCGTTCTGGACGTCCACCTTCTTTACGAGGTGGTCGTCGACGAAGGGCCCCTTCTTGAGACTGCGCGGCATCTAAACCCGCTCCTAGCGCTTCTTGTTCGTCTTGCGGCGGCGGACGATGTACTTGCTCGAAGCCTTCTTCGGCGAGCGAGTACGACCCTCCTTCTGACCCCACGGGGAGACCGGGTGGCGACCACCACTGGTCTTGCCCTCACCACCACCGTGCGGGTGGTCAACCGGGTTCATCGCGACACCGCGGACGGACGGGCGAACGCCCTTCCAGCGCATGCGGCCGGCCTTGCCCCAGTTGATGTTCGACTGCTCGGCGTTGCCGACCTCGCCGACGGTGGCGCGGCAGCGCGCGTCGACCAGGCGGATCTCACCGGAAGGCATACGAAGGTGGGCCATCGTGCCCTCCTTCGCCAGCAGCTGCACGGAGGCACCCGCGGAACGGGCGAACTTGGCGCCACCACCGGGACGGAGCTCGATCGCGTGGATCGTGGTACCGACCGGGATGTTACGGAGGGCCAGGTTGTTGCCGGGCTTGATGTCGGCCGTGGGGCCGTTCTCAATCCGGTCGCCCTGCTTCAGAGCCTTCGGCGCGATGATGTAGCGCTTCTCGCCGTCTGCGTAGTGCAGGAGCGCGATGCGCGCAGTGCGGTTGGGGTCGTACTCGATGTGCGCGACCTTGGCCGGCACGCCGTCCTTGTCGTGACGACGGAAGTCGATCACGCGGTAGGCGCGCTTGTGTCCACCACCCTGGTGGCGAACAGTGATCCGACCGGTGTTGTTACGGCCGCCCTTGCTGTGCAGCGGGCGAACCAGCGACTTCTCCGGCGTGGACCGCGTGATCTCGACAAAGTCGGCGACGCTGGAGCCACGACGGCCCGGGGTCGTCGGCTTGTACTTGCGGATACCCATTTCTCAGTCCTCGTCCGATTCCGGACGACTAGACCTCCGTTAGGAGGCCTGGCCGCCGAAGATGTCGATTCGGTCGCCCTCAGCGAGGGTCACGATGGCGCGCTTGGTGTTCGCACGCTTGCCGAAACCGGTCTTGGTGCGCTTGCGCTTACCCTGACGGTTGATCGTGTTGACCCCGGTGACCTTGACCGAGAAGACCGCTTCGACGGCCTGCTTGATCTGGGTCTTGTTGGCGCCGGGCGCGACGATGAACGTGTACTTGTTCTCGTCCAGCAGCGCGTAGCTCTTCTCCGAGACAACCGGCTTGATCAGCAGGTCGCGCGGGTCAGTGAAGGTCTTGCTGGTAACGGTCGCCTCAGACATCAGGCGTCGCTCCCTTCGGTCTCATCGGCCTTGGGGCCAGACACGAAGGACTCGAAAGCGGCCTGAGTGAAGACCACGTCGTCAGAGACGATCACGTCGTACGTGTTCAGCTGGCCCGGCTCCAGGATGTGAACCTGGGGCAGGTTGCGGGCGGACAGCCACGCGGCCTCGTCGGCGCGCTCGACGACCAGGAGCAGGTTCTTGCGCTCCGAGATCTTGCCGAACAGCGTCTTGGCGGCCTTCGTGGAGGCGGAACCCTCGACCACGCCGGTGACGACGTGGATGCGGGAGTGACGCGCGCGGTCCGAGAGGGCACCGCGGAGAGCGGCGGCCTTCATCTTCTTCGGCGTCCGCTGGGAGTAGTCACGCGGCTGCGGGCCGTGGACAACGCCACCGCCGACGAACTGCGGAGCGCGGGTCGAACCCTGACGGGCGCGGCCGGTGCCCTTCTGGCGGTACGGCTTGCGGCCACCACCACGGACTTCGCCACGACGCTTGGTCTTGTGCGTGCCCTGACGGGCAGCTGCCAGCTGGGCGACAACGACCTGGTGGATCAGCGGAACGCTGGTCTTCGCGTCGAAGATCTCCGCGGGGAGCTCGACGGTACCGGCCTTGTCGCCTGCCGGCGAAAGGATGTCAATGGTGCTCATTACCTCAAGCCCCCTTGGCCGCGGTACGGACCAGGACGAGGCCGCCGTTCGGACCGGGGACTGCGCCCTTGATGAGGAGCAGACCCTTCTCCGCGTCAACCGCGTGGATGGTCAGGTTCTGGGTGGTGACGCGCTCGTTGCCCATACGACCGGCCATGCGCATGCCCTTGAAGACACGCCCAGGGGTGGCACAGCCACCGATCGAACCGGGGGAGCGGTGCTTGCGCTGGACGCCGTGTCCGGCACCGAGGCCCTTGAAGTTGTGACGCTTCATGACACCGGCGAAGCCCTTGCCCTTGCTGTTGCCCGTGACGTCAACCTTGACGCCCGACTCGAACACAGCGGCAGTGATCTCCTGGCCGAGCGTGTACTCGCTGGCGTCGGAGGTGCGGAGCTCCACCAGGTGGCGGCGCGGGGTCACGTCGGCCTTGGCGAAGTGGCCCTTGAGGGGCTTGTTCACCTTGCGCGGGTCGATCTCGCCGAAGGCGATCTGGACCGACTCGTAGCCGTCGATGTCGTTCTTACGGACCTGGGTAACGACGCAGGGTCCGGCCTTGACCACGGTGACCGGGACGACACGGTTGTTCTCGTCCCAGACCTGGGTCATGCCGAGCTTCTCGCCCAGGACGCCCTTGATCTGCTTTGCCATCTTCTCGACGCCTCTCAGAGCTTGATCTCGATGTCAACGCCGGCCGGAAGGTCCAGGCGCATCAGCGAGTCAACGGTCTTGGGGGTCGGGTCGAGGATGTCGATCAGGCGCTTGTGCGTGCGCATCTCGAAGTGCTCGCGCGAGTCCTTGTACTTGTGCGGCGACTTGATGACGCAGTACACGTTCTTCTCAGTGGGCAGCGGCACCGGGCCCGCGACCGACGCACCAGTGCGCGTCACCGTCTCGACGATCTTCTTCGCCGACGAATCGATGACCTCGTGGTCGTAGGCCTTGAGCCGGATGCGGATCTTCTGTCCCGCCATGGCTACTCCGTAGTCCTGTCTGTTGTGGAAACGCTCTGGCAATCGGTCGGCTGCGGATCACTCCGCCGCTTTCCTCCGACCCACGCGGTCGGGCGTGTCGCACTCCCTCTACAGAAAATTCCCATACGGAAATTCCCTCTCCAAGGGGGTGCGGTCCCAAGACCGCGCTTCGGGGGAAAACACCCACCGAATGCCTGGCAGGGACCGTGCTGACGCTTCCCAGAAGATTCCCGTACGTCCGCCCCATTGCTGCCCCGAGAGGCAGATAGGGCGACGAGTACTGTGGGACTCGCTTCCGGTCCTCCCGGCGGGAGGCGCGCAGCATCGGCACTCAGCCGAGCAACTTGAGTAGTCTGCCATACGAGGCACGTACCTGGCTAATCGGGCCGAAGACAATACCCCGCCACGCAGAGTGGTCAAACCGCACCACGCCCGGCACCGGGGGTGCCGCCCTCGCGCCGTGGCCGAGCGGTCACTGTCCGCGCCCAGGGGAAACCCCGGCGCCCCGGGGGAAACACCGGGACGCGGCAGCCGCGTCGCGGTCTTCGGCGGCGCGGTCGTCCTGGGGGTATTGGGTTAAGTACTCGGGAAGCAAAGAACCCTTGCCAGACCCCTCCAGCCTCCCGCCGGCGGCCACGGCGGGCCCGTACCTCGGACGGGTGAACAGCGCCAACTTGGCTGGCTTTCAAGGGGGTTCGCTGGCATATGCTCGCCGCGTCCACCCCCAGAAATACGTCGGCCCCCGACGGGACTCGCAATCCCGGCCGAGGGCCTACCAACAAGGAAGAAAGCCGCTTCCCGATGGATGTTCAGCAGCCTAGCGTGCTCGCGCGCGCCTCGGTCCGCAATCGCGCCGAGACCCCCCGATCCGGTGTAGTTCACTTCAACGTGCGGCACACCCGCGGCTTCACCGTGATCGGCAACCACCTCGCCCAGCACCCCGAGCTGTCGCTCGTCGCCCGCGGTCTGGCCCTCTACATCCAGTCGGTCCCGGCCGGTGTCCGCATCGGCATCAAGGACCTGACCCCCCTCTTCCCCGAGAGCGAGCACCGCATCGCCCGCGCCCTGCGCGAGCTGGAGGTGCACGGCTACCTCAAGCGCACCCGCGAGCGGCTGCCCGGCGGCCAGGTGGTGACCCGTACGGTCTCCTACAACCGGCCCGGGTTCCTGTCCCCCGCCGAAGAGGCCGCCCACCCGCGCCCTTCCCGCGCCCCCGAGCCGCCGCCCCCGGCCGAGCCTGCGACCCCGCCCGAGGTCCCGCCCGACGCCCCGCCCGACGCCCCGCCCGAGGTCCCGCCCGAGGTCCCGCCCGAGGCAGAGCCCGCTCCCCCGCCCGAGCCCGCGGCCCCGACGCCGCCGGTCTCGCCGCCGCTCCCCCGGCCCGTGAACACCGCCAACCCCTGGCGGACCCTCGCCGCCCGTGAGCTCCTCGCCGAGCTGCGCCGCATCGACTCCCGCCTCCTCCTCAGCGCCCGCGACATCGAACGCCTCACCCCCGCGGTGGAGGCCTGGCTGGAGCGCGGGGCCTCCCCCGCCGCCATCACCGCGGCCCTCACCGCGAACCTTCCCCCACAGCCACGCAACCCGGCCGGCCTGCTCGCCCACCGGCTCACCGCCCAGCTGCCGCCCGAGCTGCTCCCCGTACCGGTCAGACCCGCCTACGTCCCGCCGGACCCCTTCCAGACCTGCGAGAAGTGCGACCTCGCCTTCCGTGCCCCCACCCCGGGCCACTGCCGCGACTGCCGCACCAATACGACGGAGGCTGCCTAGCATGAAGGTGATGACTCGGGCCCACGGGCACGGACGAGGAGCCGCCACCATGACCATCGCCCCGGACGACGAACGGCAAGGGACCCTCCTTTACCAGCAGATGCGCGACGTCGTGCAGCGGCTGGAAGACACCGTTCCCGGCAAGATCGAGATCACCAAGGAAGGCCTCGTCCACGACATGACGGCACCCGTCGGCCCCCACGAATTGACAGCGCTGCGGGTGCGAAAGCGCATGGAGAAGGTGATGCCGGACGAACTTGTGGCACACACCGGATCCCCCGACGTCGAGGACGATTCCGAGGGCATCCTGCGCTTGCCCGACATCATGGTGATCGCCGAAGCGGACATGGAAGTCCCAGGTTCGTTCGACCCGCGAACCCTCATCGCGGCCGTCGAGATCGTCTCGCGCTCCAACCCGGACAACGACTGGGTGAGCAAGATGCGGGACTACCCCCTGGTCGGCATCCCGGTCTACGCGATCTTCGACCCGCGCACCGGCACAGGCGCCGTCATGACCGAGATCCACCAGACGCCCGAGGGCCCCCGCTACGCCACCCGCAAGGACTTCCTCTACGGCGAGGACGTCACCATCGCCGACTGGACCATCTCCACCGAGGGGCTCCCCCGCTACGCGTGACCGCGACGCGCGGGTACGACAAAGGGCCCCTCCCCCGTCGCCGAAGCGACAAGGCAGGGGCCCCTCTGTCAAACATGGTGCCCGCTCGCGCGAGCTACCAGGTCAGAGCACGAAATTACTTCGTGATCTTGATGACCTGGCCGGCGCCCACGGTACGACCACCCTCACGGATGGCGAACTTCAGGCCCTCCTCCATGGCGACGGGCTGGATCAGCGAGACGGTCATCTCGGTGTTGTCGCCCGGCATGACCATCTCCGTGCCGGCCGGCAGGGTGACAACACCCGTGACGTCGGTGGTACGGAAGTAGAACTGCGGGCGGTAGTTGTTGAAGAACGGGGTGTGACGGCCACCCTCGTCCTTCGACAGGATGTAGGCCTGGGCCTCGAACTCGGTGTGCGGCGTGACCGAACCGGGCTTGATGATGACCTGGCCGCGCTCGACGTCCTCGCGCTTGATGCCACGGAGGAGCAGACCGACGTTCTCGCCCGCCTGGCCCTCGTCGAGCAGCTTGCGGAACATCTCGATGCCGGTGACCGTGGTGGTGGTCTTGGCTTCCTTGATACCGATGATGTCGACGGTCTCGTTGACCTTCAGGACACCACGCTCGATACGGCCGGTGACGACCGTACCGCGACCGGTGATCGTGAAGACGTCCTCGACGGGCATGAGGAACGGCTTCTCGGTGTCACGCGGCGGGGTCGGGATGGCCTCGTCGACGGCAGCCATGAGGCCGAGAAGCTTCTCGCCCCACTCCTTGTCGCCCTCGAGGGCCTTCAGCGCGGAGACGCGGACGACCGGAAGGTCGTCGCCCGGGAACTCGTACTCGGAGAGCAGCTCACGGACCTCGAGCTCTACGAGCTCCAGGATCTCCTCGTCGTCCACCATGTCGGCCTTGTTCAGGGCGACGACGATGTAGGGAACGCCGACCTGGCGGGCCAGGAGCACGTGCTCCTTGGTCTGCGGCATCGGGCCGTCGGTGGCGGCGACCACGAGGATCGCGCCGTCCATCTGCGCGGCACCGGTGATCATGTTCTTGATGTAGTCCGCGTGACCCGGGCAGTCGACGTGGGCGTAGTGACGCGCCTCGGTCTGGTACTCGACGTGCGCGATGGAGATGGTGATACCGCGCTGGCGCTCCTCAGGAGCCTTGTCGATCTGGTCGAAGGCCGAGGCCTCGTTCAGGTCCGGGTACGCGTCGTGCAGCACCTTGGTAATGGCGGCCGTGAGGGTCGTCTTACCGTGGTCAATGTGACCGATGGTGCCGATGTTGACGTGCGGCTTAGTCCGCTCGAACTTCGCCTTCGCCACGGGGTCCTCCTGGAGAGTGGTTCTGTACGCCTTACTCATCGGCGCCAGGTGATCTTTGCTGGATAGCCGGCCCCTCCGGGGCAACGGAGGGTTACTCCTGTTGCCCCAGAGGCTCCGGTGACAAGCCTAAAGCGTGTACTCGGAAGAGTTACTCGCCCTTGGCCTTCGCGATGATCTCCTCGGCGACGTTCCGGGGAACCTCGGCGTAGGAGTCGAACTGCATCGAGTAGCTGGCGCGACCCGAGGTCTTGCTGCGGAGGTCTCCGACGTAGCCGAACATCTCCGAAAGGGGTACGAGGCCCTTCACGAGGCGAGCTCCGTGACGCTCCTCCATGGCCTGGATCTGGCCACGGCGGGAGTTGATGTCACCGATGACGTCACCCATGGACTCCTCCGGCGTGGTGACCTCTACGGCCATCATCGGCTCGAGGAGCACGGGAGAAGCCTTGCGCGCGGCCTCCTTGAAGGCCTGCGAGCCGGCGATCTTGAACGCGAGCTCGGAGGAGTCGACCTCGTGGTAGCCACCGTCGAGAAGGATGACGCGGACGCCAGTCATCTCGTAGCCCGCGAGGATGCCGAACTTCATGGCTTCCTGCGCACCGGCGTCGACCGACGGGATGTACTCCCGCGGGATGCGGCCACCGGTGACCTTGTTCACGAACTCGTACGCCGGACCGTCGGCCTCGAGGATCGGCTCGATCGCGATCTGCACCTTGGCGAACTGACCGGTACCACCGGTCTGCTTCTTGTGGGTGTAGTCGTGACGCTCCACCGTCTGGCGGATCGTCTCGCGGTAAGCGACCTGCGGCTTGCCGACGTTGGCCTCGACCTTGAACTCGCGCTTCATACGGTCGACCAGCACCTCGAGGTGCAGCTCGCCCATACCGCCGAGGATGGTCTGGCCGGTCTCTTCGTCCGAGTGAACGTGGAAGGAGGGGTCCTCCTCCGCGAGACTCTGGATGGCGACACCCAGCTTCTCCTGGTCACCCTTGGACTTGGGCTCGATGGCGACCTGGATGACCGGAGCCGGGAAGTCCATGGACTCCAGGATCACGGGTGCCTTGTCGTCACACAGCGTCTCACCGGTGGTGGTCTGCTTCAGGCCCATGACGGCGACGATGTCACCGGCGCCCACCGCTTCGATCTCTTCACGCTTGTTGGCGTGCATGCGGTAGATCTTGCCGATGCGCTCCTTCTTGCCCTTGACGGAGTTCAGCACCGCAGTGCCGGCCTCCAGGCGGCCCGAGTAAACCCGGACGAAGGTGAGCTTGCCGAGGTGCGGGTCGCGCATGATCTTGAACGCGAGCGCCGCGAGGGGCTCCTCGTCAGACGGCTTGCGCTTCACGACGAGCTCCGCGTCCCGGACGTCGTGGCCTTCGATGGCCTCGATGTCCAGGGGCGACGGCAGGTAGCGGACGACGGCGTCGAGCAGGGGCTGAACGCCCTTGTTCTTGAACGCCGTGCCACAGAACACCGCGGTGATCGTGGCGCCCGTGCCCTTGCCGGAACCGATGATGATGCGACGCACGGCGTCGTGCAGCTGCTCGACGGTGGGCTCGACGCCCTCCAGGAACAGCTCCATGATCTGGTCGTCGTTCTCGGCGACCGTCTCAACCAGCTTGGCGTGCCACTCTTCAGCGGCTTCCTTGTGGGTGTCCGGGATGTCGACGATGTCGTACATCTCGCCCTTGGTCGCCTCGGCGGACCAGACGAACGCCTTCATGGTGACCAGGTCGACAACGCCCTGGAAGTCCATCTCGGAGCCGATGGGGAGCTGCATGACGATCGGAACCGCACCGAGGCGGTCCTTGATCATGTCGACACAGCGGTGGAACTCGGCGCCGGTGCGGTCCAGCTTGTTGACGAAGCAGATGCGCGGCACGCCGTAGCGGTCGGCCTGACGCCAAACGGTCTCGGACTGCGGCTCCACACCGGCGACACCGTCGAACACGGTGACGGCACCGTCGAGGACGCGGAGCGAACGCTCCACCTCGACCGTGAAGTCCACGTGACCCGGGGTGTCGATGATGTTGATGGTGTGGTCGACGTCCTCGAGCGGCCAGTGGCAGGTCGTCGCGGCAGACGTGATCGTGATGCCGCGCTCCTGCTCCTGCTCCATCCAGTCCATCGTGGCAGCGCCGTCGTGGACTTCACCGATCTTGTAAGACACACCGGTGTAGAACAGGATGCGCTCGGTGGTGGTCGTCTTGCCCGCGTCGATGTGAGCCATGATGCCGATGTTGCGCACCTTGGCCAGGTCAAGCGAAGTGGTAGCCATATCGGCTCAGTCTTCTCTCGGTCTCGATGTGGGTTGGGACTACCAGCGGTAGTGCGCGAAGGCCTTGTTGGACTCGGCCATCTTGTGCGTGTCCTCACGCTTCTTGACGGCAGCGCCAAGACCGTTCGAGGCGTCGAGCAGCTCGTTCATGAGGCGCTCGGTCATGGTCTTCTCGCGGCGGGCGCGGGAGTAACCCACGACCCAGCGCAGCGCGAGGGTGGAGGCGCGACCGGGCTTGACCTCGATCGGCACCTGGTAGGTGGCTCCACCGACACGGCGGGACTTGACCTCGAGGGACGGCTTGACGTTCTCCAGCGCGCGCTTCAGCGTGATGACCGGGTCGTTGCCGGTCTTCTCGCGGAGGCCTTCCATGGCGCCGTAAACGATGCGCTCGGCGGTGGAGCGCTTGCCGTTCAGGAGGATCTTGTTGATGAGCGACGTCACCAGAGGAGATGCGTAGACCGGGTCGATGATGACCGGGCGCTTCGGGGCGGGGCCCTTACGAGGCATTCTTACTTCTCCTTCTTGGCGCCGTAGCGGCTGCGGGCCTGCTTGCGGTTCTTGACAGCCTGGGTGTCAAGCGCACCGCGGATGATCTTGTAACGAACACCCGGCAGGTCCTTCACACGGCCACCACGCACGAGCACGATCGAGTGCTCCTGCAGGTTGTGTCCCTCACCCGGAATGTAAGCGGTGACCTCGATGCCAGAGGTCAGACGCACACGCGCGACCTTGCGCAGCGCCGAGTTCGGCTTCTTCGGGGTGGTCGTGAACACACGCGTGCAGACGCCGCGACGCTGGGGCGAAGCCTCAAGCGCGGGGGTCTTTGTCTTCTCGACCTTGTCCTGCCGGCCCTTCCGGACCAGCTGCTGGATCGTAGGCACTACTTCTCCGGTTTCTGTGTGCCGTAGTGGAGCTAACCTGGAACTTTGCCGACCCACGCGGTCGGGTGTGTCGGATCCGGCGGACCTCCGCGCAAGCACGGAAACGCATGGATCGCGGTGGCTGATACGGGCTCCATTGCGGTTGATGGACACGCACGGGAGCCCAGGCACACCCCAGGCACAAGGTCTGAGCGTACCTACCGCATCCACTCCGGTCAAAACAAAAGCCCCGGCCCCGGCCCCGGCAGACCCGCGCAGGCCATGCGCCGCACGGGCGAGGCCCCCATGTGGCCCCGCCGATGTCCCGCCGACGCGCACATGTGGTACGGGGACACCTCGCGCGGGAGTACGGGAACCCCTCGCACGGGCCGGGCCGCGCCCCCGGCGAACTACACTGCCCTGCGATTCAGCCCACGATTCAACCCAAACGGCACGAGCACATCAGGGAGCGGGACATTGGGGACGGTCACGACCGAGCCGGCGGCCACGGACAGCCCGCCCCGCCCGCCCCGGCCCGCAGCCCGGCGCCGCCGTCGGCTCTCCCGGCTGTACGGGCCCCTGCTCGCCTTCCTCATCACCTCGGGCGCCTTCTGCGCCGCCTGGGTGCTGCGCGGCACGTTCCCCTTCGGCAACACCGGCCGCGCCGTCAACGACCAGGCCAACCAGTACGTGCCCTTCCACCGCGCCCTGTGGGACCTGGTCCACGGCCAGGCCGCCGGCGACGTGCTCTTCACCTGGCGCGGCGGCTTCGGACAGCAGTTCCTGTCCGACTACTACACGTACCTCGGCAACCCCTTCTCCTGGCTCGCCGTGATCGTCCCGCGCGCCCACGTCGACCTCGCGGTCTTCGCGATCACCCCGATCACCATGGGCACCGCCGCCGCCGTGATGACCGTGTACCTCGGGAAGCTGAAGCCCGGCCCGTGGTGGCAGCGGGGCGTGCTGGGAGCCACGTACGGCCTCTGCGGCTGGGCGCTCAGCGACGCCTCGTACATCCCCATGTGGCTGTGGGGCCTCGTCGCGCTCCCCCTCCTCGGCATCGCCGTCGAATGGTGCCT
The DNA here is from genome assembly GCF_042736725.1 of Streptomyces sp. NPDC060028. NCBI lineage: Bacteria > Bacillati > Actinomycetota > Actinomycetes > Kitasatosporales > Streptomycetaceae > Streptomyces > Streptomyces sp. NPDC060028. Next base: position 87,947 of record NZ_JBHWVJ010000028.1, read on the forward strand.
GGAAGGGCGCCGCTGGCCGGGTGTGGCCGCGCTCGTGGCGCTCGCGTGGTTCGGGAACTTCTACACCGCGATGATGGCCACGATGGCCGCCTGCGTCCTGCTCGCCATCCGCCTCATCACCCGCGACATGACCGGCGCACAGCGGCTGCGGGCCCTGTGGCGGGCCTCGACGGCCACGGGGACGGGCATCCTGCTCACCCTTCCCCTCCTGCTGCCGTCGTTCCTCTCCAGCGGCTCCGCGCAGCCCACCCAGGCCGGCGCCTTCGACCCGGTGCGGATCGAGATCTTCCTGACCGGCATGCTCCCGGCGACCTACCTGTGGGGCGGCCGGCCGCGGCTGTACGTGGCCTCGCTCGGGCTGATCCTGGCCGGCGCCTTCGTGCTCAACTCGGGCATCGCGAAGAAGACCCGCCTGGTGTGGGCGGCGGCGACCGTGCTCGTGGTCGCCTCGTTCCAGTTCCCGCCCACCCAGTACGTGTGGCACGGGCTGGCGGTGCCGAACGGCAACCCCTACCGCGAGGCCTTCGTCTTCAGCGGGATGGTCGTCATCGTCGCCTGGCTGTCGCTGGCCAACCGGCCGCGCCCGCTGCACCTGGCCCTGGTCGCCGCCCTGCTGGTCGCCGCCACCTTCGTGCTCCGGCACACCAACGACTTCGGCGGCTGGACCTGGCCCGCCGTGCTCGGCGGCGGGGCGGTCTCGCTGCTGGCGCTGGTGCTGCTCTTCCACGGGGACAAGCATCGCCACCTGATCCCCCTCGCGGCCGTCCTCATGATCGGCGTCGTCTTCGCCGAGTCCACGGTCGCCGCGGCCGGCGCGGACTCGCGCCGCGCCCGCGAACGCTGGGCGCAGCCGGCGGTGACGTCCAGCAAGTCGATCACCGAACACTTCAATGCCGTCCGAGGCGTGGACGGCTGGCCCGCATACCGGACCGACTCGGGCGCGCCCCAGTCCTCGTACAACGACGCCCTGGCGCTTCGCGCGGAGGGCCCGCAGTACTACAGCAGCTACCTGCCGGAGGTCACCTACCAGGCCCTGGAGCCGCTCGGCTACGGCTTCAAGAACGACGGCCGGACCTTCTTCGGCGCCGACAACCCGGTGCTCGACGCGATCTTCTCCATCGGCGCGCGGGTCGAGCCCGGCCCGGCGAAGAACAGCTGGACGGCCCGCAGGTTCCCGGCCCCGCCCCTGGTCACGGTCCGCCCCGGCCCGTACACCTCCCCCAACCCCGCGGACAGCGTCTACGCCCGCCAGGAGAACGTCCTCGGCGCCACCGTCTACCAGGTCCCGCCGGTCACCCGCGGCACCGCCGCCGCGGAGCAGACGTACGCCGCCCAGTGCTCCCCCGGCTCCGAGGCGTTCTGGTTCTCCCCCGCCGTCTACGGCAGCCTGCGCGTCGGCGACGGCCCCGAGCAGGCCCTCCAGGACCGGATGACGGGCGTCCTGCGCCTCGGCCCGGTCCCGGCGTCGGGCAGGCTCGACATCACGGTCAGGACCGCCACCCAGGGCGCCACGGCCGGCGAACACCCCGTCGGCTGCCTGGCCCCCGCCAAGCTCGACGCGGCGGTCTCCGCCCTCAAGGCCACCGGCGCCACCCACGTCACCACGGGCGGCCACACCATCGAGGCCACCCTCCCCAAGGACGCCAAGGGCACCGCGGTCATCGCCACGACGGCCGTCCCCGGCTGGCAGTGCTCGACCCCGACCGCGGACTTCCACGGCCTCCTGGCCCTCCCCCTGACCCCGGGCACCGACAAGATCTCCTGCACCTTCACCCCGAAGGGCCTCAAGGCCGGCCTCGCGGGCGGCACCCTCGGCCTGATGCTCCTCATCGGGGTCTCCCTCACCGCCGTCCGTCGCCGCCGCCGCGCCTGACCGGCCCGGCCCCCTCGGGGGAAGACGAAGAAGCCCCCCGCCGCTCCTCTCGGAGCGGCGG
>NZ_JBHWVJ010000029.1:0-52727 GCF_042736725.1 Streptomyces sp. NPDC060028
GGGCTGCTCGCAGCCCCGGCCCTCCTCCGTTCGGTTCAGTCCGTTGCGCGCTGCCTTACGCGTACACCGGGCCCGTGAACTTCTCGCCCGGGCCCTGGCCCGGCTCGTCCGGAACGATCGAGGCCTCGCGGAAGGCCAGCTGGAGCGACTTCAGGCCGTCGCGCAGCGGGGCCGCGTGGAAGGAGCTGATCTCGGTGGCGCTCGCGGTGACCAGGCCGGCGAGGGCGTTGATCAGCTTGCGGGCCTCGTCGAGGTCCTTGTGCTCGGAGTCGGGCTTGTCCAGGCCCAGGTTGACCGCCGCGGCGCTCAGCAGGTGGACGGCCACCGTGGTGATGACCTCGACGGCCGGGACGTCCGCGATGTCGCGGGTCATCTCGTCGTAGTCGGGTGCGGCGGTGGCGGTGGAATCGGAGGGCGTCGCGTCAGTCATACCGCCCACGATATGCCGTGCGGCGGGCTTGCAACGCGGGTGCTAGTATGTACTTCGACCGGCCGGACACCTGTGTGCCCGGCCCACAAGTGGAGGCTCCGATCTCCCACCCGGCCACCCTCACGGGAGGCGGGTCACCGGTCAGGCGGTATCCATCGTTCCGTACGGACGATGGAAAGCTGCCCGATTTTGCGCCCCGCGGTTCGCACGCGGCGGTGCTCCGGTTGTTTTGGAGCCCCTGCCTGTGCCCGGCGGGGCTTTTTTCATTCTCCGCCGCGGTAGGTCTGACGGCAAAAACGTCAGCGGCTGTCTGCCAGACAGCCGTGTGGTGCTACCGAGGAGGATCCATCAGCACCGAGCCCCGCATCAACGACCGGATTCGCGTTCCCGAGGTACGACTCGTCGGTCCCAGCGGCGAGCAGGTCGGCATCGTGCCGCTTGCGAAGGCGCTTGAACTCGCGCAGGAGTACGACCTCGACCTGGTCGAGGTCGCGGCGTCCGCACGCCCGCCGGTCTGCAAGCTCATGGACTACGGCAAGTTCAAGTACGAGTCGGCCATGAAGGCCCGTGAGGCGCGCAAGAACCAGGCGCACACGGTCATCAAGGAAATGAAGCTCCGGCCGAAGATCGACCCGCACGACTATGACACCAAGAAGGGTCACGTCGTTCGGTTCCTCAAGCAGGGCGACAAGGTCAAGATCACGATCATGTTCCGTGGTCGCGAGCAGTCCCGGCCGGAACTCGGCTACCGACTGCTGCAGCGCCTCGCTTCGGACGTCGAGGACCTCGGGTTCATCGAGTCGAACCCGAAGCAGGACGGCCGAAACATGATCATGGTCCTCGGTCCGCACAAGAAGAAGACCGAGGCGATGGCCGAAGCCCGCGAGGCGCAGGCCGCCCGCAAGGCCGAGCGCCAGGGTGTGGCCCTCACCGACGACGAGGTTCCTTCCGAGGACGCCGACGTCGAGGTCGAGGAGACCACCGACGAGGTCGCCTCTGCAGAGGTGGCCGAGGACGCGCCCGATGAGGCACCCGCCTCTCCCGAGGCACCCGCCGAGGCCTGATTCCGGGGCAGCCCGTCTCGGATCACCGAAAACAACTTGACGCTCCCGTAACCCGGTCCCCGGACCGGGGGGAGTGCCACCGACGAGGAGATACGGCGCTATGCCGAAGAACAAGACGCACAGCGGTACCAAGAAGCGCTTCAAGGTCACCGGCTCCGGCAAGGTGCTCCGCGAGCGCGCCGGCAAGCGCCACCTGCTCGAGCACAAGTCGTCCCGTGTCACCCGCCGCCTCACCGGCAACGCGGAGATGGCCCCCGGCGACGCCGCGAAGATCAAGAAGCTTCTCGGCATCTGATGTCCTGCGCTCCCACTTCCGGGAGCAGGACGTCAAAACCGGGACCCCATCGAATTCGGGCCGTGTGAAGACATCCACGGCCCCGCTACAAGGAGTTAAAAAGTGGCACGCGTCAAGCGGGCAGTAAACGCCCACAAGAAGCGCCGGGCAATCCTCGAGGCGGCCTCCGGCTACCGCGGTCAGCGTTCGCGCCTGTACCGCAAGGCCAAGGAGCAGGTCACCCACTCGCTGGTCTACAACTTCAACGACCGCAAGAAGCGCAAGGGCGACTTCCGTCAGCTGTGGATCCAGCGCATCAACGCTGCTGCCCGCCAGAACGGCATGACGTACAACCGCCTCATCCAGGGTCTGAAGGCCGCCAACATCGAGGTGGACCGCAAGATCCTCGCGGAGCTGGCCGTCAACGACGCCAACGCGTTCGCCGCCCTCGTCGAGGTCGCGCAGAAGGCCCTCCCGGCCGACGTCAACGCGCCGAAGGCTGCTGCCTAAGGCCTTGCCGGCGGCGTAAGCAGTCGGCACCCACGGACCCGCAGGCGATTGCCTGCGGGTCCGTGTGCGTTCGCCCCGCACGGCAGGGGCGCCCCCCCCGCCACCCCGAGAGAGAACCCTGAGAGCATGCGCACCCCCGACGAGCTGATCTCCCCCCGATCCACTCGGGTGGCCGCCGCCAGGCGACTGGCGCGCCGCAACTTCCGCACCAAGGAGCGCCGCTTCATCGCCGAGGGCCCGCAGGCCGTCCGCGAGGCCGTCGCGCACCGCGGGGCCGAGGGGGCGTCGACCCTGATCGAGCTGTTCGCGACCGTCGAGGCCGCCGAGCGCCACGCCGACATCATCGACGCAGCGCTGGACGCGGGTGCCCGCGTCCACTACGCGTCCGACGAGGTGCTCGCCGAGGTCTCGCAGACCGTCACCCCGCAGGGCCTGGTCGGCGTCTGCCACTTCCTCGACTCGCCCTTCGAGGACATCCTGGGGGCCCGGCCCAAGCTGGTCGCCGTCCTCGCGCACGTCCGCGACCCCGGCAACGCCGGCACGGTGCTGCGCTGCGCGGACGCCGCCGGCGCGGACGCGGTCGTGCTGACCGACGCCTCCGTGGACCTGTACAACCCGAAGTCGGTACGGGCCTCCGTGGGCTCCCTCTTCCACCTCCCGGTCGCCGTGGGCGTCCCGGTGGAGCAGGCCGTCGCGGGGCTGCGGGCGGCGGGCGTACGGATCCTCGCCGCCGACGGGGCGGGCGAGGACGACCTGGACGCCGAGCTGGACGCCGGGACCATGGGCGGTCCCTCGGCCTGGGTCTTCGGCAACGAGGCGTGGGGCCTGCCCGAGGAGACGCGGGCGCTCGCGGACGCCGTCGTACGGGTCCCGATCCACGGCAAGGCCGAGAGCCTGAACCTCGCCACGGCCGCCGCCGTGTGCCTCTACGCCTCCGCCCGTGCACAGCGGGCGCCCGGAGGGTGCCGCTCCGTGACCCCCAGCTAGTAATGTGGCGGCCCGGGGGCCCACTGCGCCACTCGGAGATGTGGGGTACGGGGAAATGACCGTCGGTACGAACAGCTCGCCGGGCGCCGCGGACGCGGCCGAGGAGCGGCCTCGCAACGCTCCCGGGCCCCGCGGGTTCGGCCCGGCCGGCTTCGGCATCGACCCGGACGACCTGCCCGACGGCCTGGTGGTGGCCGATCACACCGGGCACGTCATCTGCTTCAACCGTGCCGCGGCCCGGATGACCGCCACCGAACCCGCTCAGGCGCTCGGGGCGCGGATCGACCGGGCCCTGCCGCTGGAGGACCTCGAAGGCCGCCGCTGGTGGGCACTGACCGACCCGTACGGCGGACTGGCCACCCGGCGCGGACAGCCCGAGCGCAACCTCCTGCTCCCCGGGGGCCGCGAGGTGCTCGTCTCGGCCCGGTACGTGCGCACGCACCCCACCGGCCCGCTGCGCAGCCTCGTCGTCACCCTGCGCGGCACCGAGGCCCGCCGCCGCACCGAGCGCAGCCACGCCGAGCTGATCGCCACCGTCGCGCACGAGCTGCGTTCGCCGCTCACTTCCGTCAAGGGTTTCACCGCGACCCTGCTCGCCAAGTGGGAGCGGTTCACCGACGACCAGAAGCGGCTGATGCTGGAGACCGTCGACGCCGACGCCAACCGCGTCACCCGGCTCATCGCCGAGCTCCTCGACATCTCCCGCATCGACTCCGGACGCCTGGAGGTGCGCCGCCAGCCGGTGGACATCTCCACCGCCGTGGGCCGGCACGTCCAGGCGCTCACCGCCAACGGCCAGGCCCCCGAGCGGTTCCTCGTCAGCGTCTGCCGTCCGCTGCCCGACTTGTGGGCCGATCCGGACAAGATCGACCAGATCCTCGGCAACCTCCTCGAAAATGCGGTGCGACACGGAGAAGGAACGGTCACCATCGACGTATCGCCGCATGAGAAGGGAACCGCCGTCACCGTGACCGACGAAGGCCCCGGGATCCCCGAGGAGTCGATGGGCCGCGTCTTCACCCGCTTCTGGCGGGGGAGCAAGCGCGGCGGCACCGGCCTGGGCCTGTACATCGTCAAGGGCATCGTGGAGGCCCACGGCGGCACCATCTCGGTCGGCCGCGGCCCCGGCGGCGGCGCCGAATTCCGATTTATCCTGCCCGTCGGCGCGCCGGCCTACCTCACGCAGTAACCCTGCGGAGCGTCTCGCCAGGCGGCCCACGGGCCCCTTTACCCCCGGCGACCTTTAGACTCGTCCTTTGGCACCTTTGCGTCCTTGTGCCGAGCGCGCGTCGAGCGTGTCGCGCGGGGGACCCACCAGCCAGCCATCGGAAGTACGGGAAGAGATGTCGGCACCGAACAAGTCGTACGACCCTGTCGAGGTCGAGGCACTGAAACCGGAAGAGATCGAGCGCATGCGGGACGAGGCGCTCGCCGCCTTCGCCTCCGCCGGCGACCTCGACGCGCTGCGTGAGGCGAAGACCGCGCACATGGGCGACCGCTCGCCCCTGGCGCTCGCCAACCGCGAGATCGGCGCCCTGCCCCCCCAGGCCAAGGCCGAGGCGGGCAAGCGCGTGGGCCAGGCCCGCGGCGCCGTGAACAAGGCCTTCGGGGCCCGCACGGTCGAGCTCGAAGCCGAGCGCGACGAGCGGGTGCTGGTCGAGGAGGCCGTGGACGTCACGCTGCCCTACGACCGCGTACCCGCCGGCGCCCGGCACCCCCTGACCACGCTGATGGACCGCATCGCGGACATCTTCGTGGCCATGGGGTACGAGGTCGCCGAGGGGCCCGAGGTCGAGGCGGAGTGGTTCAACTTCGACGCCCTCAACTTCACGCCCGACCACCCGGCGCGCCAGATGCAGGACACCTTCTTCGTCCGCGGCCCCGAGGGCACCGAGGGCGACGAGTCCGGCGTCGTGCTGCGCACCCACACCTCCCCGGTGCAGGCGCGCTCGCTGCTGGAGCGCAAGCCCCCCGTCTACATCGTGTGCCCGGGGCGCGTGTACCGCACCGACGAGCTCGACGCGACGCACACCCCGGTCTTCCACCAGGTCGAGCTGCTCGCCGTGGACGAGGGCCTGACCATGGCGGACCTCAAGGGCACCATGGACCACATGGTCCAGGAGCTGTTCGGCGAGGGCACCACCACGCGCCTGCGCCCGCACTTCTTCCCGTTCACCGAGCCGTCCGCCGAGATGGACATGCAGTGCTACGTGTGCCGCGGCGAGTCGGTGGGCAACCCCGACCGCCCGTGCCGTACCTGCTCCAGCGAGGGCTGGATCGAGCTCGGCGGCTGCGGCATGGTCAACCCCAAGGTGCTCACCGCCTGCGGTGTGGACCCCGAGAAGTACAGCGGGTTCGCCTTCGGGTTCGGCATCGAGCGGATGCTGATGTTCCGCCACAACGTTGAAGACATGCGAGACATGGTCGAGGGTGACGTTCGCTTCACCCGGCCGTTCGGGATGGAGATCTGATGCGGGTCCCGCTTTCTTGGCTGCGGGAGTACGTCGACCTCCCCGCGGGTGAAACCGGTCGCGACGTGGCCGCCAAGCTCGTCGACGCCGGCCTCGAGGTCGAAACCGTCGAGCAGCTCGGCGGCGGACTCAAGGGCCCCCTCGTCGTCGGCCGGGTGCTGACCATCGAGGAGCTCGAGGGCTTCCGCAAGCCGATCCGCTTCTGCACGGTCGACGTCGGCCAGGCCAACGGCACCGGCGAGCCGCAGGAGATCGTCTGCGGCGCCCGGAACTTCGCCGTCGGCGACAAGGTCGTCGTGGTCCTGCCCGGCGCGGTGCTGCCCGGCGACTTCGCGATCGCCTCGCGCAAGACGTACGGCAAGACCTCGCACGGCATGATCTGCTCCGGCGAAGAGCTCGGCATGGGCGACGACGGCACGCACGGCATCATCGTGCTGCCGCACGAGCACGAGGTCGGTACCGACGCGATCGAGCTGCTCCAGCTCGTCGACGAGGTCCTCGACATCGACATCACCCCGGACCGCGGCTACTGCATGTCCATGCGCGGTGTGGCCCGCGAGGCCGCCACCGCCTACGGCCTGCCGCTGCGCGACCCGGCGCTGCTCGACGTGCCCGCGCCGAACTCGTACGGCTACGCGGTGCAGATCGCCGACCCGCAGGGCTGCGACCGCTTCACCGCGCGCACCGTGACCGGCCTCGACCCCGAGGCGCGTTCGCCGATCTGGCTCACCCGCCGCCTGCAGAAGGCGGGCATGCGCCCGATCTCGCTCGCCGTCGACATCACCAACTACGTGATGCTGGAGCTCGGTCAGCCGCTGCACGCCTACGACCGCTCGCGGCTCGCCGGCGCCATCGGCGTCCGCCGCGCCGAGCAGGGCGAGAAGTTCACCACCCTCGACGGCGTCAAGCGCACGCTCGACGCCGAGGACACGGTGATCATCGACGACAACGGCCCCATCGGCATCGCCGGTGTCATGGGCGGCGCCAACACCGAGATCGCCGACTCCGTGACCGACCCCGAGACCGGTCAGGTCACGGGCACCACGGACGTCGTCATCGAGGCCGCGCACTTCGACTCCGTGTCGATCTCGCGCACCGCCCGCCGCCTGAAGCTCTCCTCCGAGGCGTCCAAGCGCTTCGAGCGGGGCGTCGACCCGCACGCCGCCGCCGCGGCCGCGCAGCGGACCGTCGACCTGCTCGTGCTGCTCGCGGGCGGCGCCGCCGAGGCCGGCGTCACCGAACTGGCCGCCCCGGGTGCCCCGCGCACCGTCGCCATGAGCGCGGACCACCCCGACCGGGTCGCGGGCATGGACTACGGCCGCGAGACCGTCGTCCGCCGCCTCCAGGAGATCGGCTGCGACGTCCACGGGCAGGACGAGCTCGTCGTCACCGTCCCGTCGTGGCGGCCCGACCTCGCCGAGCCCAACGACCTCGCCGAGGAAGTCATCCGGCTGGAGGGCTACGGCAACCTCCCGTCCACCCTCCCGCAGGTGCCCTCCGGCCGCGGTCTGACCGCCCGCCAGCAGCTGCACCGGCGGGTCGGCCGCGCGCTGGCCGGCGCCGGGTACGTCGAGGCGCTGAGCTACCCGTTCCTCGGGGAGCAGGTCTTCGACCAGCTCCAGTTGCCCGCGCACGACGCCGCCCGCCAGGTCGTCAAGCTCGTCAACCCGATCTCCGACGAGGAGCCGGCGCTGCGCACCACGCTGCTGCCGGGTCTGCTCGGCGCGCTGCGCCGCAACGACAGCCGGGGCAGCCACGACCTCGCGCTCTTCGAGACCGGTTCGGTCTTCCGCGCGGGCGGCCGGCCGGGGGTCGCCGTACGGCTGCCCGTCGACCGCCGTCCCACGGACGAGGAGATCGCCACCCTGAACGCGGCCCTGCCCGCACAGCCGCGGTACGCCGCGGTCGTGCTGGCCGGTGCGCGCGAGCAGGCCGGCTGGTGGGGCAAGGGCCGCCCGGCCGACTGGGCGGACGCCGTCGAGGCCGCGCGTTCGCTGGCCGTCGAGGCGGGCGCCGAACTGGTGGTCCGCCAGGGTCAGTACGGTCCCTGGCACCCGGGCCGCTGCGCCGAGCTGATCGTCACCCTGGACGGGGTGGAGACGGTCATCGGTCACGCCGGCGAGCTGCACCCGCGCGTCGTCAAGGCGCTGGGCCTGCCGGCCCGCACCAGCGCGATGGAGCTCGACCTCGACCGCCTCGCGGCGGCCGGCGACGAGGCCCTCCAGGCGCCCCGGATCTCCACCTTCCCGGTGGCGACCCAGGACGTCGCGCTGATCGTCGACGCGTCGGTACCGGCCTCGGACGTGGAAACCGCGCTGCGCAAGGGCGCCGGCGAACTGCTGGAGTCCCTGCGGCTGTTCGACGTGTTCACGGGTGAGCAGGTCGGCGCGGGCAAGAAGTCCCTCGCGTACGCGCTGCGCTTCCGCGCGGCCGACCGCACGCTGACCGCCGAGGAGTCCACGGCCGCCCGCGACGCGGCGGTGGCGCTGGCCGGCGAGCGTACGGGAGCGGTGCTGCGGGGCGCGTAGCCGCTTCGTCTCCACCCTGCCGAGGGGCGCATCCGGGTCACCGGATGCGCCCCTCACTCGTTCGGGTGGGAACGCCGGTGACCCGTGTTCCGTGCACGGGCGGGTCGGCACAATCGTTCGGGCCGAGAGCCGAGGGCCGAGGGCCGAGGGGAGGCCGGACGATGATCACGCGCGGGGAGATGCCCCGGGTGCGCCGGGTGTGCGTCCTTGCATGGGGCGGCGCCGCGGTGTCCTGGGAGCTGTCCTCGCCGGGCCGGCTGGTGCCGAGCCTCGCCTCCTGCGCGGCCTTCCTCCTGCTCACGCTGCACGTCCGGCACAGACGCGCGGCCGAGCTGCGGCGGGCGCAGGAGACCGCCGGGGTGGCCCGCCAGGCGCTGCTGCGGACGCTGCCGGCACGGATCGACGGCCTGTCCCCGGCCGCGGCCCAGCTGTCGTTCGGCGGAGACCTGTACGAGGCGCTGCCGACGGCGTACGGGGTTCGGGCGGTCATCGGGGACGCGCGGGGACACGGGCTGCCGGCCGTGGGACCGGCGGCCGTGGTGCTGGGCGCCTTCCGCGAGGCGGCGCACGACGAGGCGACCCTCGGGGGAGTGCTCCGCCGGATGGAGCTCTCGCTGGACCGGCACCTGAGCGTCCGCGCCCGGGCGGAACACCCGTCGTCCGGGCTGGGCGAGCCCGCGTCACCGTGGACCGAGGAGTTCGTGACGGTGCTGCTGGTGGAGATCGCGGCGGACGGCTCCCTGACCGCCGTCAACTGCGGGCATCCGTGGCCCTACCTGATCCGCCCCGCGGTGGGCGCGCGGCCGGCCGAGGTGGTGTCGCTCGCCGGGGGCGAGACGCTGCCCCCGCTCGGGGTCGCGGCGTTGCCCGAAAAGGTGGAGGCGCAGGACTGCGGGTCCCTCGGGGTCGGTGAGGTGCTGTTCCTGCACACCGACGGGGCCGAGGACGCCCGGGACCGCGCGGGGCGGTTCTTCCCGCTGCAGAGCGTGCTCGCCCAGGCGCCGGCCGGCACGCCCGCGCGGCTGGTGGCGGGCGTGCACACCGCCCTGCTGCGGCACACCCGCGGCCGACTCGCCGACGACGTCGCCCTGCTGGTGCTCCGCAACGACCGGTCCTGACCACGCGCACCGGGCCCGGTGGGTGGGCCCGGCGCGCGTACGGTCCGGCCCCGGCCGGACCCGGCGACCAACCGGGTGCAGGCGGGACCGAAGCGCGCCGCCCGCCTGCCGTGGAGTGTCGGGCAGACAGCAGGACGGGCGGCGCGGTTGACGGGTCGTCGCACTGTACGAGGGGGAGCCGACGACCCGGGTCGCCTCTTGGCGAGGCCCTTAAGTGAACCGCTCACGGAGCCCCCCGCGGCAGAGTGCGCGGCGCATTTATGCGCGTACTTGGTTCACACCCCGTGTGAAGCGAGCACCCATTAGCCTGAGACCGACGAGCCCTTGGAGCGGCCCATGCAGCCCAATGCCCTGCTCGACTCCCTCCTCGCCGAGGCGGGAATGTCCCACGCGGGACTCGCCGCGCACGTGAACCAGGCCGGTCGCGGCCGCGGACTCGCCCTGCGCTACGAACACACCGCCGTCACCCGGTGGTTGAAGGGCCAGCGGCCCCGAGGGCAGGTTCCCGACCTGATCTGCGAGGTGCTCGGCGGCCGGCTGCGCAGGTCCCTCTCCCTCGACGACATCGGGTTCGGCGTGCCCGGACAGCCTGCCGGCCCGCACGCCTCCCCGCTCAGCGGTTTCGTGGACCGTGCGGCCGCCCTGTGGCGCTCCGACGAGCAGGGCCGGCTCCAGTTCCTCGCCGCGGAGGCCGTCACGGGCACGCCCGCCGTGATCCCGGTGTGGGAGTGGGAGAACCCGCCCGAGGACGCCGACGTGTCCCGGGAGGGGCCCACCGCGGTGGGCCCCGAACACATCGAGATCCTGCGGGCCGCCCGCGCCCACTACGAGCTGATGTACCGCCGGGCGGGCGGGGTGGCCACCCGGGCCCGGATCGTGCGCTTCCTCGGCACCGAGACCGCGCCGATACTGCGCGGGAGCTACTCCGACGGCCTCGGCCGCCAACTGCACCGCGCCACCGGGTCCCTGGTGGCGGTGGCGGGGATCTGCGCGTACGACTCGGACGCGCACGGGCTCGCCCAGCGCTACTTCCACCAGGCGCTGCGGCTCGCGAAGGCGAGCGGCGACCGGGGGCTCGGGGCGTACGTGATCGCGCTGATCGTCAACCAGTGCCTGCACCTGCGGGAGTACCGCCAGGCCGTGGCCTTCGCGGAGGCCGCCCTGCGCTCGGCCGGCCGGCACACCACCGCGGCCCTGGCCGCCGACCTGTACGCCATGCAGGCCAAGGCGTACGCCCAACTCGGGGACACGACGGCCGCGTTGGCCTGCATCCACAAGGCGGAGGCGGCCGCCGAGCGGATCCGGCCCGGTACGGAGCCGGACGAGACGGGCTACGTACAGCCCGGGCTGGTGAACGTACAGGTGGCCGAGGCGCTGCTCAGCCTGGGGGACCTGCACGCGGCCCACGAGCAGGCGACCGCGGCCGTCGGCACCCCGGCGCACGACCGGGGGCGCGTCCACCGGCTCGCGATGCTGTGCGAGATCCAGCTGCGCCAGGGGGAGGCCGATCAGGCGGTGGCGGCCGCGGCCGAAATGGCCGAGCGGGCCAAGGGGATGGAGTCGCTGCGCTTGCGCGACCGGCTCAGGGCGGTCCGCGAACAGCTGCTGACCAGCGGGTGTTCGGGCGCGGACGAGACCGCGGAGCTCATCGACGGGGCGTTGCGCGTTCCCCTGTGACGGCTTGAACTGCTGCCATGTTGCCACCTACTCGATCGGAAGGTGGCAGAACCGTGCAGTGGATGAACCTGAGTGAGCAGACTGTGTACACGAACCGCTGGTTCGACGTGAATCTCGCCGATGTGGAGCTCCCCGACGGCCGGCACCTGGACCACTTCGTGATCCGGCTGCGCCCGGTCGCCGTCGCCACGGCCGTCAACGAGGCCAATGAGGTGCTGCTGCTGTGGCGCCACCGCTTCATCACCGACAGCTGGGGCTGGGAACTGCCCGCCGGGGTGGTCGAGGACGGCGAGGACATCGCCGTCGCGGCCGCCCGGGAGATGGAGGAGGAGTCGGGCTGGCGCCCGGGCCCGCTCCACCACCTGATGACCGTCGAGCCGTCCAACGGGCTGACCGACGCCCGTCACCACCTCTACTGGGCGGACGGGGCCACCTACATCGGCCACCCGGAGGACGACTTCGAGTCCTCACGCCGCGAGTGGGTCCCGCTCAAACTCGTGCCGGACATGATCGCGCGCGGCGAGATCCCGGCCGCCAACATGGCGGCCGGGCTGCTGCTGTTGCACCATCTGCGGCTCGGCTAGCGGGTCCCGTACGGGTAGAAGCCCGCGCCGGACTTCCGGCCGAGGCGGCCGGCGTCGACCATCCGCTGGAGCAGCGGGGGAGCGGCGTACAGGGGCTCCTTGAACTCCGCGTACATCGAGTCGGCCACCGAGGCCACCGTGTCCAGGCCGATCAGGTCCGCGAGCTTCAGCGGGCCCATCGGGTGGGCGCAGCCCAGCTCCATGCCGTTGTCGATGTCCTCGCGGCTCGCGATGCCGGACTCGAACATCCGGATCGCGGACAGCAGGTACGGGATGAGGAGCGCGTTGACCACGAAGCCGGAACGGTCCTGGGCGCGGATCGCGTGCTTGCCCAGCACGCCCGCGACCAGGGCCTCGGCGCGCTTGACGGTCTCGTCGGACGTGGTCAGCGCCGGGATCAGCTCCACGAGCTGCTGCACGGGGGCCGGGTTGAAGAAGTGGATGCCGATGACCTGGTCGGGCCGCGAGGTCGCGACGGCCAGCTTCACCAGCGGGATCGAGGAGGTGTTGGAGGCGAGGATCGCGTCCGGGCGGGTGATCACCTGGTCGAGGACCTGGAAGATCTCCGTCTTGACCTGCTCGTTCTCGACGACCGCCTCGATGACCAGGTCGCGGTCGGCGAACTCGCCGAGGTCGGTGGTGAAGGACAGGCGGGCCAGGGTGGCGTCCCGCTCCTCCTCGCTGATCTTGCCGCGTTCGGCGGCCTTCGTCAGCGAGCTGTGCAGCCGGGTGCGCCCGAACTCCAGGGCCTCGCCGGTGGTCTCGGCGACCATCACCTCAAGACCGCTCCGGGCGCACACCTCCGCGATGCCCGCGCCCATCTGGCCACAGCCCACTACGCCGACGCGTGCGATGTCGTCTGGGAGGTCCGTCACATCGTGCCTTTCGCTGCTCATCCATCGCGGGTCCCCCGTACTCGGCAGTGGTAACTGCGTTCCGGCGCCCGCCACGCCCCCCGACGTTACCCCCGACCTTGCCCCGCGTGGCGGGCCGGGGCGGGCATGCTGGGCGGACGCACGGCAATGTCACGGAACGGAACGGAGTCCTCACATGGCGTACATGGGACGGCGGGGAGTGCTGGCCACAGCCGCGGGCGTGCTGGCCGCGGCAGCGTCGGGCGGTCCGGCAGAAGCGGCGCAGGGGACGAAACCGGACGGGCGGGGCCGGGCGGAGCGCGAGGCTCCGGCGAAGGCGCCCGTGGCGGAGTTCCGCGGCATGTGGATCGCCTCCGTACAGAACGTGGACTGGCCCTCCGAGAGCGGGCTCTCGGCCGGGGAGCAGAGGGCCGAGCTGCTGGGCCTCCTCGACACCGCCGTGCGGCGCCGGCTCAACGCGGTCGTCCTGCAGGTGCGGCCCACGGCCGACGCGATGTGGCCCGCGGCGCGGGAGCCCTGGTCGCAGTGGCTGACCGGGGAGCAGGACGTCGACCCGGGCTGGGACCCGCTCGGCACGGCCGTCGCCGAAGCCCACGCCCGGGGGCTGGAGTTGCACGCCTGGTTCAACCCGTACCGCGTGGCCAACCACACCGACCTCGACCGGCTCGTCCCCGAACACCCGGCCCGCCGCAACCCCGGCTGGGCGGTCCCGTACGGCGGCAAGCTGTACTACAACCCCGGGCTGCCGGAAGTGCGCCGGTTCGTGCAGGAGGTCATGCTCGACGCCGTGTCCCGCTACGCCGTGGACGCGGTGCACTGGGACGACTACTTCTACCCCTACCCCGTCGAGGGGCAGGAGTTCGACGACGACGAGGCCTACGAGCTGCACGGCGGCTCCTTCGCCGACCGCGGCGACTGGCGCCGCCACAACACCGACACGCTGGTCCGGGAGATGTCCGAGCGGCTGCGGACGCTGCGGCCGTCGGTCCGTTTCGGCATCAGCCCCTTCGCGGTCTGGCGCAACAAGGACCGCGACCCGCTCGGCTCGCCGACGCGGGCGGGCCTCGGGACGTACGACGACCTGTACGCGGACACCCGCAAGTGGGTACGCGAGGGCTGGATCGACCACATCGTGCCGCAGGCCTACTGGCACATCGGCCACCCGACGGCCGACTACGCCGCGCTCGTCCCCTGGTGGGCGCGGGTGGTCGCCGGCACGCGCGTGCAGCTCTACGTGGGGGAGGGCCTGTACCGCTGCGACCCCGAGAGCTCGACCGCCGCGTGGCGCGATCCGAAGGAGCTGTCGCGGCACGTGACCTTCGCCCGGAAGTACGCGGAGGTCCGCGGCCACGTCTACTTCTCGGCGAAGCACGTGGTCGCGGACCCCAACGGAGCGATGGCCAGGGTGGTGGCCGACCACTATGCGACGGCGGCGCCGCCGCGCTGAATGTCCGGTGTCATTGGGTGGGCTCGCTCGGGTGCTTCACCACGCAGTCGGGGCCCGGGGACATGACGGCCTCGTGCCCGTCGGAGAAACGGACCCGGTAGGGCGGGGTTCCGTCCTCACCCAGTACCTGGGTGATCTCACCCACCTTGTCGTGCTGGCCCACGATCCTGCCGTGCTGCACCAACTGGTCGCCCTCGGTCGCGCGCATAGCTGACCTCCTCGGTGCGGTCCGATCCGGTGCTAGCAGTTTAGGGCGTTCTGATGCTATTTGACCCGTTGGGTCACGGTGATGCAGACGAGCACCGCGCAGGCGGCCACGGGCGCCGCCGGCGTCAGGTGCTCGCCGAGCAGCGCCACCGACCAGATCAGGGTCAGCAGCGGCTGGGCGAGCTGCAGCTGGCTGGCCCGCGCCGGGCCGATCTCGGCCATGCCCCGGTACCAGACGTACAGGCCGAAGAAGGTGGAGCCGACCGCCACCCAGACGAGACCGACCAGCCCGTGGGCGGTGAGGTGTACGGGCTCGTACGCGAGGCCGAGCACGGAGCCGGCCACGCTGAGCGGCAGGCACAGCACCAGTGCCCAGCCGACCACCTGCCAGCCGGCCATCACCCGGGCCAGGCGCGCGCCCTCGGTGTACCCGGCCGCGCACACCAGCAGGGCGGCGAAGAGGAACCCGTCGCCGGCCGACAGCGCGCCGCCGCTCTGGGCCAGGGTGAAGCCGAGCACCACCACGGCCCCGGCGACGGCCGCTCCCCAGAACCGCCGCGAGGGCCGGGCTCCGGTGCGCAGCGAGGACACCACGGCGGTGGTCAGCGGGAGGAGGCCCACCACCACGGCGGCGTGCGAGGTGGTGGAGGTCTGCAGGGCGAGGGTGGTGAGCAGCGGGAAACCGACGACCACCCCGGCGGCGACGACAGCGAGCCCCGCCCAGTGCTCGCGGCCGGGCAGCGGCACGCGCACGGCCAGCAGGAAGGCGCCGGCCGTCAGCGCCGCGAGCACGCTGCGCAGGGCGACCAGGGACCAGGGGCCGAAGCTCTCCAGGCCCCACGCGGTGCCGGGGAAGGTCAGCGAGAAGGCGATGACGCCGAGCGAGGCGAGGAGGGTGCCGCTGCTCACGGAGCGGTTCGCGAAGCGGCCCCGGAGGCCCCCGACCGCTATCGTGGTGGGGCGAGTAGCGCTATTCTGTGCTGTCATGTACGAGCGTAGCAGTGTGACTGAACTTGCGGAATCGCTGAGGTCTGAGCTGAACCGCTACCCGATAGGTGGAAAGCTGCCATCGAGCCGGGCCCTGGTCGAGCGCTTCCGGGTCAGCCCCGTCACCGTCTCGCGGGCCCTCGCGCAGCTCGCCGCCGAGGGGCTGGTCACCACCCGGCCCGGCGCCGGGGTGTTCCGCTCGCCGCCCCGTACCTCGGCCCACGCCTCCGGGGACACCTCCTGGCAGGAGGTCGCCCTCAGCGTGGAAGGCGCCGGGGAGGTGGTGCCGCGCTCCGTGGACGCCTCCGGGGTGCTGGCGACGCTCGCGGCGCCCCCGACCGGCGTGATCGAGCTCAACAGCGGCTACCTGCACTCCGCGCTCCAGCCCGAGCGGGCCATGGCGGCCGCGCTGGCACGCGCCGGCCGGCGGCCCGGGGCGTGGGGGCGGCCGCCGGTGGAGGGGCTCCCGGAACTGCGGGACTGGTTCGCGCGGGAGATCGGCGGCGCCGTCGGGGCCGCCGACGTACTGGTCACCGCGGGCGGGCAGAGCGCGCTGACCACGGCGCTGCGGGCGCTGGTCCCGCCCGGGGCGACGATCCTCGTGGAGTCCCCGACCTATCCCGGGCTGCTGGCCATCGCGCGGGCCTCCGGATGCCGGCCCGTACCGGTCCCGATGGACGCCGACGGGGTCCGCCCGGAGCTGCTGGCCGCCGCCTTCGAAGCGACCGGGGCACGGGTCTTCGTGTGCCAGCCGCTGTTCCAGAACCCGACGGGCTCCGTGCTGGCCGCGCAGCGGCGGGGCGAGGTGCTGCGGATCGCGCGGGCCGCCGGGGCCTTCGTGGTGGAGGACGACTACGCACGGGCCCTCGCCCACGAGGACGCGGGCCCGCTGCCCGCGACGCTGGCCGCCGAGGACGCGGACGGGGTGGTGGTGCACGTGCGCTCGCTGACCAAGGCCACCTCTCCCAGCCTGCGGGTGGGCGCGCTGGCCGCCCGGGGTCCGGTACTGGACCGGCTGCGCGCCATCCAGGTCGTGGACAGCTTCTTCGTGCCCCGGCCGCTCCAGGAGGCCGCCCTGGAGCTGGTCGGCGCCCCCGCCTGGCCGCGCCATCTGCGGACGGTCGCCGCGGAGCTGCGCCACCGGCGGGACGTGCTCGCGGGGGCCCTGCGGCGGGAGCTGCCCGGCGTGGAGCTCCCCCATCTCCCGACCGGGGGCTACCAGCTGTGGGTCCGGCCCGGCGGGGGCGACGACGACGCGGCCTTCGCCGCGGCGGCCCTGCGCGCCGGGGTGGCGGTGGCCCCCGGCCGGCCGTACTTCTGCGCGGAACCGCCGGGCCCGTACGTCCGGATGAGCTTCGCCGGGGTCTCGGGCGCGGCGGAGCTGACCGAGGCGGTACGGCGGCTGCGCGCCGGGCTGGGGAGCGGGGCGCCGGGCGGGCCGGGGAGCGGGGCGCCGGGCGGCGGTGGCAACCCGCTCGCCCCAGACGCTTGACCGCGTGCGACCGGCGGCTCACCATCGCCGCATGCATGTTCGGGTTTCGCTCGTTGCCGCAGCCCGCGGTTCCTCGCTGCTCACCGAGCGCTTCGATGACGACCGCCCGCTCGACGGGGCCGGCTGGCGAGCGGTGGAGTCCGCCGCGCGGGGGCTGGTGCCGCTCGGCGCCGCCGAGCTCCGCTACTGCTCGCCTACCCCGCGCAGCCGGGCCACGGGCGCGGCTCTCGGGTACGCGCCGCTGGCCCAGCCCGCGCTGCGGGAGTGCGACATGGGCCGCTGGCGCGGGCTGACCCTGGCGCAGGTGACGGCGCACGAGCCCGCGGCGGTGGACCTCTGGCTCACCGACCCGCTGGCCTCCCCGCACGGCGGGGAGTCCCTGCTCTCGTTCATCTCCCGGATCGGGAGCTGGCTGGACAGCCGCCCGGCGGACGACGGGGGCGCCATCGTGGCGGTGGCGGAGCCTTCGGTGGTCCGCGCCGCCCTGGTCTACGCCCTGAACGCGCCCCCGCTGACGTACTGGAACGTCGACGTCCGCCCGCTCTCCACCATCACCCTGACGGGCTGGTCGGGCCGCTGGCACCTCTCCCTCCAGGCGCCGGTGTGACGGACCCGATGGCGGCGCCGCCGGGCTGCCCCGTCACCTCTTGACCCTGACCAGGTGCACGGCCGCGACCTCGTTCGCGGTGACCGAGACCTGGCCGGACAGGCGGCGCGTTGCATAAACGTGCGGTGATACGTATAGTCATGCCATCGAGGAGGAGGGTCCGATGGTGGTACGTGTAGCGGTGGCCGGAGCCAGTGGGTATGCGGGTGGTGAAGTCCTGCGCCTGCTGCTCTCGCACCCCGAGGTGGAGATCGGCGCGCTGACCGCGAACTCCAACGCCGGGCAGCTGCTCGGCGCGCTGCAGCCGCATCTCGTGCCGCTCGCCGGGCGCACCCTGGAGGCGACCACGCCCGAGGTCCTCGCCGGCCACGACGTCGTGTTCCTCGCCCTGCCGCACGGGCAGTCCGCCGCCGTCGCCGCCCGGCTCGGCGAGGACGTCCTCGTCGTCGACATGGGCGCCGACCACCGGCTCAAGGACTCCGCCGACTGGGACAAGTTCTACGGCGCCCCGCACGCCGGCACCTGGCCCTACGGCCTCCCCGAGCTGCCGGGCGCCCGCGCCGCGCTCGTGGGGTCCAAGCGCATCGCGGTGCCGGGCTGCTACCCGACCGCCGTCTCGCTGGCGCTCTTCCCGGCGTACGAGGCCCGGCTCGCCGAGCCCGACGCCGTCATCGTCGCCGCCACCGGCACCTCCGGCGCCGGCAAGGCGCTCAAGCCGCACCTGCTCGGCTCCGAGGTCATGGGCTCCATGAGCCCGTACGGCGTCGGCGGCGGACACCGGCACATCCCCGAGATGATCCAGAACCTGAGCCCGTCGGCCGGGCAGCGGGTGACGGTGTCGTTCACCCCGACCCTGGCCCCCATGCCCCGCGGCATCCTCGCCACCTGCTCCGCCAAGGCCCTCCCCGGCACCACCGCCGAGGCGCTGCGCGCCGCGTACGAGAAGGCGTACGCGGACGAGCCCTTCGTGCACCTGCTCCCCGAGGGCCGGTGGCCCGCGACATCGTCCGTCTACGGTTCCAACGCGGTTCAGATCCAGGTCGCGTACGACGAGGCCGCGCAGCGGATCATCGCGATCAGCGCCATCGACAACCTCACCAAGGGCACCGCCGGTGGCGCGGTGCAGAGCATGAACATCGCCCTCGGCCTCCACGAGAGCCTGGGTCTTTCCACGATCGGAGTCGCACCGTGAGCGTCACGGCAGCACAGGGATTCACCGCCGCGGGCATCGCGGCGGGGATCAAGGCGAACGGCAACCCGGACCTCGCCCTCGTCGTCAACAACGGCCCCCGACTCGCCGCCGCCGGCGTCTTCACCTCCAACCGCGTCAAGGCCGCGCCCGTGCATTGGTCCGAGCAGGTCCTGCGCGGCGGCGCCGTCAGCGCGGTCGTCCTGAACTCGGGCGGCGCCAACGCCTGCACCGGCCCGAGGGGCTTCCAGGACACCCACGCCACCGCCGAGAAGGTCGCCGCCGCACTGGGCGGCGAGCACAACGCCGGCGAGGTCGCCGTCGCGTCGACCGGGCTGATCGGCGTCCTGCTGCCCATGGACAAGCTGCTGCCGGGCATCGACACGGCGGTCGCCGCGCTCGCCGCGGACGGCGGCGAGGCCGCCGCCATCGCCATCAAGACCACCGACACCGTGCACAAGACGGCCACCGTCTCCCAGGGCGGCTGGACCGTCGGCGGCATGGCCAAGGGCGCGGGCATGCTCGCGCCGGGCCTGGCCACCATGCTCGTCGTCCTCACCACCGACGCCGACGTGGACGGCGCCACCCTCGACAAGGCGCTGCGCTCCGCCACCCGCACCACCTTCGACCGCGTGGACTCCGACGGCTGCATGTCCACCAATGACACGGTGCTGCTGCTCGCCTCGGGCGCGTCCGGCCAGGCGCCGGCGTACGAGGAGTTCGCGGAGGCCGTACGCACGGTCTGCGCCGACCTCGCCCGCCAGCTGATCGGCGACGCCGAGGGCGCGAGCAAGGACATCCGCATCGAGGTCGTCGGCGCGGTCAGCGAGGAGGACGCGGTCGAGGTCGGCCGGTCCATCGCCCGCAACAACCTGCTCAAGTGCGCCATCCACGGCGAGGACCCGAACTGGGGCCGGGTGCTCTCGGCCATCGGCACCACCAAGGCCGCCTTCGACCCGGACCGCCTGAACGTCGCCATCAACGGCGTCTGGGTCTGCAAGAACGGCTCGGTCGGCGACGACCGCGACCTCGTCTCCATGAAGGACCGGGAGGTCCGCATCACCGCCGACCTGTCCAACGGCAGCGAATCGGCCGTGATCTGGGCCAACGACCTGACGGCCGAGTACGTCCACGAGAACAGCGCGTACTCCTCATGAGCGGGGCGGTCGGGAACGCCCGGAAGCACACCGCGCTGCCGAAGGCAGAGATCCTCATCGAAGCCCTGCCCTGGCTCACCCGCCACAACGGCAAGATCGTCGTCATCAAGTTCGGCGGCAACGCCATGATCGACGAGGACCTCAAGGCAGCCTTCGCCCAGGACGTGGTCTTCCTGCGCCAGGCGGGCCTCAAGCCCGTCGTGGTGCACGGCGGCGGCCCCCAGATCAACGCCCAGCTCGACAAGCAGGGCCTGGTCAGCGAGTTCAAGGCGGGCCTGCGCGTCACCACCCCGGAGGCCATGGACGTCGTACGGATGGTGCTGGCGGGCCAGGTCCAGCGCGAGCTGGTCGGCCTGCTCAACCAGCACGGGCCCCTCGCGGTCGGCATGACCGGCGAGGACGCCCACACCATCACCGCCACCAAGCACACCCCGGAGATCGAGGGCGAGCTCGTCGACATCGGGCGGGTCGGCGAGATCACCGCCATCGACACCGGCGCGATCGAGGCGCTGCTGGCGGACGGCCGGATCCCGGTCATCTCCTCCATCGCGCGCAGCGCCGACGACCACCACGTGTACAACGTGAACGCCGACACTGCGGCGGCCGCGCTCGCCGCCGCGCTCGGCGCCGAGACGCTGATGGTCCTCACCGACGTCGAGGGTCTCTACGCGGACTGGCCGAGCAGCGACGAGGTCATCAGCCGGCTCACCGTCAGCGAGCTGGAGAAGCTGCTGCCCGAGCTGTCCAGCGGCATGGTGCCCAAGATGGAGGGCTGCCTGCACGCCGTACGGGGCGGGGTGAGCAACGCCCGCGTCATCGACGGGCGCGTCCAGCACTCGATCCTGCTGGAGATCTTCACCGACGAGGGAATCGGCACGATGGTCGTGCCCGACGAGCAGCACGAGCCGAACGAGCAGAACGAGCCGCACCAGCCGCACGAGCCGAACGAGCCGCAAGGGGGAGCACAGTGAGCGAGTCGACGGGCAACCAGGGATACGCCGCACGCTGGCGCGGCGCCCTGACCAACAACTACGGCACCCCCGCGACGGCCCTCGTACGCGGCGCCGGCGCCCAGGTGTGGGACGCGGACGGCAAGCAGTACACCGACTTCGTCGGCGGCATCGCGGTCAACGCCCTCGGCCACGCCCACCCGGCCATCGTCGAGGCGGTCTCCGCGCAGATCCAGACCCTCGGCCACGTCTCCAACCTCTACGCCTCCGAGCCGGTCATCGCCCTCGGCGAGCGGCTGCTCCAGCTCTTCGGCCGCTCCGGCAAGGTTTTCTTCTGCAACTCCGGCGCCGAGGCCATCGAGGCCGCCTTCAAGGTCGGCCGGCTGACCGGGCGGACCCACATGGTGGCCACCGCCGGCGGTTTCCACGGCCGGACCATGGGCGCCCTCGCACTCACCGGGCAGCCCGCCAAGCAGGGGCCCTTCCTGCCGCTGCCCGGCGATGTCACGCACGTCCCGTACGGCGACGTCGAAGCGTTGCGGGCCGCCGTCACCGAGGAGACCGCGCTCCTCGTCATCGAGCCGATCCAGGGCGAGAACGGTGTGGTCGTGCCGCCGCCCGGGTACCTGACGGCCGCCCGGGAGATCACCCGCGCGACGGGCACCCTGCTCCTCCTCGACGAGGTGCAGACCGGCATCGGGCGCTGCGGCCAGTGGTTCGAGCACCAGGCGCACGAGGGCGTCGAGCCCGACCTCGTCGCACTCGCGAAGGGGCTGGGCGGTGGTCTGCCGATCGGCGCCCTGGCCGCCTTCGGCCCGGCGGCGGACCTGCTCCAGCCCGGCCAGCACGGCACCACCTTCGGCGGCAACCCGATCGCCTGCGCCGCCGGCCTCGCGGTCATCGACACCATCGCCGCCCAGGGCCTCCTCGAGCAGGTCAAGGCCCGTGGCGAGCGGCTGCGCTCCGGAATCGAGGCTTCCGGGCATGCGCTCGTCTCCCATGTCCGTGGCGAGGGCCTTCTGCTGGGTATCGTGCTGACCGAGTCGCTCGCACCGCAGGTGCAGAAGGCAGCTCAGGACGCAGGCTTCCTGGTCAACGCGCCCGCCCCCGCCGTCGTACGGCTCATGCCCCCGTACGTGATCTCCGAGGCCGAGGTGGACGCGTTCGTCCAGGCGCTGCCCGGCGTCCTCGACGCGGCCAGTGACGCAGCCCATGGGGACGGATCCGGAGAATGAGACGACGATGAGTCAGGCGCAGGACAACGAGCACGGCGGCCAGGCCGTCCCGCAGACCCGCACCGCCCGCCACCGCCGGATCGTGGACATCCTCAACCGGCAGCCGGTCCGCTCCCAGAGCCAACTGGCCAAACTGCTCGCCGACGACGGGCTGAGCGTCACCCAGGCGACGCTCTCCCGCGACCTCGACGAGCTGGGCGCGGTGAAGATCCGCAACACCGGCGGCGAGCTGATCTACGCGGTCCCGAGCGAGGGCGGGTTCCGCACCCCGCAGGCACCGCTGGGCGAGTCGGCGAAGGAGGAGCGCATGCGGCGCCTCTCCGGTGAACTGCTGATCTCGGCGGAGGCCTCCGCGAACCTCGTCGTCCTGCGCACCCCGCCGGGCGCCGCGCAGTTCCTCGCCTCGGCGATCGACCAGGCCGAACTCCAGGCCATCCTCGGCACGATCGCGGGCGACGACACCCTGATGCTGATCAGCCGCGACCCGGCGGGCGGCCAGGCCCTCGCCGATCACCTCCTGCGCCTCGCGCAGAAGGAAGGCTGACCCGCCGGGCCTCAGTAGCGGGTGACCGCCAGGGCCCCGGACTCGGTGCCGACCGCGATGTGCGGACGGCGCCGGGGGTTCGCCCACCGCAGGATCGCCCGCATGTCCCGCTCCGGGACCGACACGCAACCGGCCGTCGCGCCCTTGCCGTTGACGTGCAGGAAGATGCCCGCGCCCCGGCCGCGCACCGGGCGCTCGTAGTTGAAGCCGATGACGAGGGCGTGCGCGTACTGCTTCTCGTACGCGACCAGGTGCTCGGCCTCGCCCGGCGCGCAGTCGGCGGGCAGCGGCTCCACCCAGCGGTTGTAGCTGCCCGAGGCGTTGTCCTGGCACCACCACGAACCCGCCGCCACCCGCCGGTAGCGCACTTCCGTCCCGGCCGGGGCGTGCGCGATGCCGAAGGCGTACGGGAGGTCGTACAGGCCGGTCGGCGTGGTATTGGTGCCCTGGGTGCGGGTCGCGCCCTCGGTCAGGCCGTTCGCGCCGAAGCGGGCCGGCGCGCTGCCGGCCTCGAACCAGCGCCCCGCCCGCCGGTCCCACCAGGTCACCCGCCCGGTCGTGGACCCGGGGGCGGGGGCGACGGCCGTGATCAGCTGGCTGCCGCCGCCGGTGTCGGCGAGGCGGGCGGGCAACGGTGCGGGGCCGTGCGGGAACAGGCCGGCGAAGACCAGCGAGCCGGCGAGGAGGGCGGTACGCAGCACCCGTCAGACGGTACGGGGCGGCAGGGGAAGCGGCAGTGCAGGCAGGCCGTCCAGACTCGTTTCGATGTAATCCTTCTTCTCGCAGTACGCCGCGAACTCCTCGTCCGTCTTGCGGCCGAAGTACTCCGCGTGGAGGGTGCGCTCGCCCTGGTACTCCATGAGGGGGACGGCGTACCCGCACACGTCGGCTATCCGGCGGGCGCGCACCACGATGACCGCCCGCGCGGAGGGGCCGTCGGCCTCCCCGAACAGGGCGATCAGCTCACCCCAGCGCGGGTCGTCGCGGAAGACGGCCTCGCCCTCGCCGTGGATGCGCACGATGTTCGGAGGGCCGCTGAAGGCGCACCACATGAGGGTGATCCGGCCGTTCTCGCGGACGTGCGCGATGGTCTCGGCGCCGCTGCCGCCGAAGTCCAGGTAGGCAAGGGTCTGTTCGTCGATGACGACGAGCGTCCCGGCGCGGCCCTTGGGCGAGAGGTTGACGTGGCCGTCGCCGGCGAGCGGGGCGGTCGCGGTGAAGAAGACCGGCTGCGCCTCGATGAACTCGCGCAGTCGGCCGTCTATGCGTGCGTGAAGTTTTCCCATGGTGATCAGTATCCGTCCGTCGTGAATCTACTGCGGGGGGAGGGCGAGTTGTCTGCGCATCCACGCCATGGTGTGTTCCCTGAACAGCTCCGTGCAGCGGTCGAGGAGGGCGCCGACCTCCGGGTCCCGGGTCGGCAGGGCGGGCGGACGGTACGAGGACCACATGTCCCGGATGCGTTGCGCGGCCTTTTGGCGCAGGATCGGGTCATCGTCCGTCAGCAGTTCCACGGAGGCCCGCAGTTCGTCCAACGCGCTCCGCGCGCACAGCAGCCGGTACGCGGCCCGGCGGGTGTGCAGCGGCCGCTCGGGCGCGATCCGGGCCCGCAGCCGGTCGGAGGGCAGCCGCCCGGCCACCGGCGTCAGGCTCCGCGCGACCTCGCGGGCCACGCGTGCGGACGGGTCGTCTAGTGCTGTGACCGGAAAGGTTCACCGGGTCGCGGCGCCCGGCACGGCACCTCGCCGTGTTGTCGGACCGCGCAAGTACGTCCAGTACGAGACGCGGTCCTCCGCCTTGCGACGCACCGCACCGGACACCGCGACCCGGCAAACCTTCCCGGCCACAGCACTAGCAGCGGGAGCAGCAGGTCGGGGTCGGCGTCGTCCGGCAGCAGCCCCGCCACGGCGGCGGCCCTCACCGCGTCGGCCCCGTGGCCCAGCAGGGCCCGCAGCAGCGGCGCGTCGGCCCGCTCGGCGCATTCGCGGAAGCCGGCCACCGCGTACGGGGAGACGCGCGCGGGGTCCGTGACCAGCTCGCGGTAGTGGGCGTACGGGTCGCCGCCGTCCTGCCGCACGAGCCAGCGGGCGCACGCCCGGACCATGCCGGAGCGGTCCGTCAGGTACTCCACGGCCTGCGCCGCCCGCCCCGCCCGGCGCAGCGCGGTGACCCCGGCGGCCCGGACCATCGGGCCGTGTCCGCCGAGCAGTGTGTCGACCGCCGCGTCGTCCGGCCCGTCGGCCGCCATCGCGGCCAGGGCCGCGTCCGTCCACAGCCGGCTCGTCGCCGGGTCGTGCTCGGCGGCGGCCCGCCGCGCGAGCTCCCGTACGCCGAACGCGCCGCGCTCCAGCGACAGCCGGGCGGCGAACCGCCGCGTCGGCAGGTCCTCGCCGGCGAGCAGCGCGTCGAGGGCTCGGTCCTCACCACGGCGGAGCAGCGACTCGAACCGCTCCAGGGCCCAGGCGCCGTGTTCACGGCGGCCCAGCCGCAGTACGAGCGGGGTGAGCGCAGGCAGTGTGCCCGCGGGGTCGGCGGCCAGGGCCTGGTCCAGTACCCGCCGGGCCCGCTCGCGCACCGGCGGGGCCCAGTCGGCCGTGCGGATCGCGACCAGCGGCAGCGGCAGCGGCGGGTGCGGGGCGCTCAGCGCGCTCGCGCGGATCCGCCCGTCGGGGTGGCACAGCCGTACCGCGATGTGGTTGCTCAAGGGCCGGCCCGAGCTGCGCACCTCCTGGTCGAAAGTGGTCCACGCGGTCGGCCCGGCCTCCGGCGGAAGCGGATCGCCCGCGGCCTCCCACGCGTGCGCCGGCCGCTCGACGGCGGACGCCGGCGCCAGCCGCTCCACGGCGGCCCGCCCTGCCAGTGCTCCCTCTCGCCGTCCGGCGCGCATATGCCCTCCCCAGGGGTGTCGAGCGCGAGCGTATGCCGCGGTCCGGGGGCGGCGCCTCTGATATTCGGCCTGGTCAGAGCCTCACGACCGGCATCGATTGACGAAACATACGGAGTAATGCATAGTTATGCCTGTCGTTGATTGCACTGGTTGACTGCACTGCAAGGAGAAGCCCGTGGCCGAGCGCGTCGTACTCGCCTATTCAGGCGGCCTGGACACCTCCGTCGCCATCGGCTGGATCGCCGAGGAGACGGGCGCCGAGGTCATCGCCGTCGCCGTGGACGTCGGCCAGGGCGGCGAGGACCTCGACGTCATCCGCAAGCGCGCGCTCGCCTGCGGCGCCGTCGAGGCCGAGGTCGCGGACGCCAAGGACGAGTTCGCCGACGAGTACTGCCTCCCGGCGATCAAGGCGAACGCCCTCTACATGGACCGCTACCCGCTGGTCTCGGCGCTCTCCCGCCCGACGATCGTCAAGCACCTGGTCGCCGCCGCCCACAAGCACGGCGCCTCGGTCGTCGCCCACGGCTGCACCGGCAAGGGCAACGACCAGGTCCGCTTCGAGGCCGGCATCGCCGCCCTCGGCCCCGACCTCACGTGCATCGCCCCGGTCCGCGACTACGCGATGACCCGGGACAAGGCGATCGCCTTCGCCGAGAAGGCCGACCTCCCGATCGCGACCACCAAGAAGTCCCCGTACTCCATCGACCAGAACGTCTTCGGGCGCGCCGTCGAAACGGGCTTCCTGGAGGACATCTGGAACGCCCCCGTCGAGGACATCTACGAGTACACCTCGAACCCGGCCCTCCCGCGGGAGGCCGACGAGGTCGTCATCTCCTTCGAGGCAGGCGTCCCGGTCGCCGTCGACGGCAGGCCCGTCACCGTCCTCCAGGCCATCCAGCAGCTCAACGAGCGCGCCGGAGCCCAGGGCATCGGCCGGATCGACATCGTCGAGGACCGCCTCGTCGGCATCAAGTCCCGCGAGGTGTACGAGGCCCCGGGCGCCATCGCGCTGATCACCGCCCACCAGGAGCTGGAGAACGTCACCGTCGAGCGCGAGCTGGCCCGCTACAAGCGGCAGGTCGAGCAGCGCTGGGGCGAGATGGTCTACGACGGCCTGTGGTTCTCCCCGCTCAAGCGGGCGCTGGACGGCTTCATCAACGAGGCCAACCAGCACGTCACCGGCGACATCCGGATGACCCTGCACGGCGGTCGCGCCGTCGTCACGGGCCGCAAGTCCGACGAGTCGCTGTACGACTTCAACCTGGCGACCTACGACTCGGGCGACACCTTCGACCAGTCCAAGGCCCAGGGCTTCATCGAGATCTTCGGCCTGTCCTCGAAGATCGCCGCGCGCCGCGACCTCGCCTGAGTCGTTACACGCAGTACCAAGGGCGGCTCCCCGCAACCTCCGCGGCGGGGAGCCCGTCCGCACATCCACCCTCTTGAGGAGCAGTAGCTGTGAGCAGCAACAACGGTGACGTCCGGCTCTGGGGCGGCCGCTTCGCCGACGGCCCCGCCGAGGCCCTCGCGAAGCTGTCCGCGTCGGTCCACTTCGACTGGCGACTCGCGCCGTACGACATCGCGGGCTCCCGGGCCCATGCGCGCGTCCTGCACAAGGCGGGCCTGCTCACGGCCGAGGAGCTCGACCGGATGATCGGGGGCCTCGACCGGCTCGAAGCCGACGTCGTGGCCGGCACCTTCATCGGCACCGTCGCCGACGAGGACGTGCACACCGCCCTGGAACGGGGCCTGCTGGAGCGGCTCGGCGCCGACCTCGGCGGCAAGCTGCGGGCCGGCCGGTCCCGCAACGACCAGGTGGCCACCCTCTTCCGGATGTACCTGCGCGATCACGCCCGGACCATCGGCGGCCTGATCGCCGAGCTCCAGGACGCGCTGGTCGGCCTCGCCGAGGCGCACGCCGACGTGGCGATGCCGGGCCGCACGCACCTCCAGCACGCCCAGCCGGTGCTCTTCGCCCACCACGTGCTGGCCCACGTGCAGTCCCTGTCCCGGGACGCGGAGCGGCTGCGGCAGTGGGACACCCGGACCGCGGTCTCCCCGTACGGCTCGGGGGCGCTGGCCGGTTCCTCGCTGGGCCTGGACCCGGAGGCGGTCGCCGCCGACCTGGGCTTCGAGCGGGGCTCGGTCGGCAACTCCATCGACGGCACGGCCTCGCGCGACTTCGTCGCCGAGTTCGCCTTCATCACCGCGATGATCGGGATCAACCTGTCCCGGATCGCGGAGGAGATCATCATCTGGAACACGAAGGAGTTCTCCTTCGTGACCCTGCACGACGCCTTCTCCACCGGGTCGTCGATCATGCCGCAGAAGAAGAACCCGGACATCGCCGAGCTGGCGCGCGGCAAGTCGGGCCGCCTCATCGGCAATCTGACGGGCCTGCTGGCGACGCTGAAGGCGCTCCCGCTCGCCTACAACCGGGACCTCCAGGAGGACAAGGAGCCGGTCTTCGACTCCTGCGACACCCTCGAGGTCCTGCTGCCCGCCTTCACCGGCATGATGGCGACCCTCACGGTCAACCGGGAGCGGATGGAGGAGCTGGCCCCGGCGGGCTTCTCGCTCGCCACCGACATCGCGGAGTGGCTGGTCAAGCAGGGTGTGCCGTTCCGGGTGGCGCACGAGGTCGCGGGCGAGTGCGTCAAGGAGTGCGAGGCGCTCGGCATCGAGCTCGACGAGCTCACGGACGAGCAGTTCGCGAAGATCTCCGAGCACCTGACGCCGGAGGTCCGCACCGTCCTCAACGTGCCGGGCGCGCTGGCCTCCCGCAACGGCCGCGGCGGCACCGCCCCGTCGGCGGTCGCCGTCCAGCTCACCGAGCTCAAGGCCGACCTGGTCATCCAGCACGCCTGGGCGACCCACAAGCAGTAGCCGAACCCCCGAAGGGGCGGCCGGAGCGCGGGCTCCGGCCGCCCCTTCGGCGT
The DNA here is from genome assembly GCF_042736725.1 of Streptomyces sp. NPDC060028. Taxonomy (NCBI): domain Bacteria; kingdom Bacillati; phylum Actinomycetota; class Actinomycetes; order Kitasatosporales; family Streptomycetaceae; genus Streptomyces; species Streptomyces sp. NPDC060028. Next base: position 28,160 of record NZ_JBHWVJ010000029.1, read on the forward strand.
TCCCGCGGGCATTTACGCGGCCCAGTCCGCCAGCGCGTCGAAGTCCGTCCGGGTCAGCCCGACCCGCTCGTCGATGCGCAGCAGCAGGGTCCGCGCGGGGTGGCGCACATCGACGTACTCGCGGTCCATGGCCGTGATGTCGTCGTCGATCCACGCGAAGGGCCGCGTCCCCGCGTACTCCAGGATGTACTGCGTCTTCCAGAAGGTCCCGCGCGGTGCCCGGCCGTGCATCACCGGCCAGTCGATGAACGGGAGCCTCGGCAGCCCCAGGTGCGGGCCTATCCAGTCGTTGGCCTCGTCCTTCCACGTCGTCGCCCACACCAGCTCGTACGAGTCCGCCAGCGCGAGCAGCTCCGCGCCGTGGCCGTGGTCGAGCCAGACCCGCAGCGGGCGCCGGCTCTCGGCCTCCGTCCAGCCCGTCGGGCGCATCCGGTGCGTGCTGTAGCCCGCGGGGCGGCGCTGGGCCTGGGCGGCGTACGGGTTCAGCGGGCCGTCGACGTCGATCAACAGCAGCGGCTTCGGCGGATTCGGCGGCTTCATCTCGGCAGGATTCCTTTCGGGCTGCACTGTCCGCAGCTCATTTGTCGATCGAATGAGACAGTGGCGTCTCATTCGGGGTATGCTTGTCTCATGACCATGGATCGTGACCGGGTGCTCCGCGATGCGGCAGGCCTGCTCTCCCGCAAATCGACCGCCACGATGGACGAGGTCGCCCGCGCCGCCGGGATCGGCCGCGCGACCCTCCACCGGCACTTCGCCGGCCGCGACGCCCTCGTACGTGCCCTCGAAGAGCTCGGGATCCGGGAGTTCGAGGTGGCGTTCGACAACGCCCGGCTCCAGGAGGGCACGGCGATCGACGCGCTCAGGCGGCTCGTCGCCGAGACGGAGCCCAACGCCGAGCTGCTCGCCTTCCTCGTCACCGAGAACCAGCTCTTCGAGGGTGACCAGGTCAACGAGGGATGGGCCCGGCTCGACGCCCGCGTCAGCGCGCTCTTCCGGCGCGGCCAGGACGAGGGCGACATCCGGATCGACCTGAGCCCCGCCTGGCTGACCGAGGCCCTCTACGGCCTCATCGGCACGTGCGCCTGGGCCGTCATGGACGGCCGGGTCGCCGCCAAGGACTTTCAGTACATGATCATCGAGCTGCTGCTCGGTGGCGCAAGACGGAGTGTGGAGAAATGAGCCGTACCGAACAGCTGGGTCTGGAGCCGGGGGAGGAAACCAAGAGCCCCGGGCGCTGGCTCGCGCTCTCCGTGCTCGTCCTGGCCGTCCTGCTGGTCGCGGTCGACGCGACGGTGCTCGGCCTCGCCACGCCCTCGCTCAGCGAGGACCTCAAGCCGTCCGGCACGCAGCTGCTGTGGATCGGCGACATCTACTCCTTCGTCATCGCCGGCCTGCTCGTCTCCATGGGCTCCCTCGGCGACCGCATCGGCCGCAAGAAGCTGCTCCTGGTCGGCGCCACCGCCTTCGGCGCCGTCTCGGTCCTCAACGCCTACGCCACCAGCCCCGAGATGATGATCGCCGCCCGGGCGCTCCTCGGCGTGGCCGGCGCGACCCTGATGCCGTCCACCCTGGCGCTGATCCGCAACATCTTCCACGACCCGAAGGAACGCAGCCTCGCCATCGGCATCTGGGGCGCCACGGCCTCCGCCGGTGCGGCCGTCGGACCGGTCGTGGGCGGAGCCCTGCTCCAGCACTTCTGGTGGGGCTCGGTCTTCCTCATCAACCTGCCCGTGATGGCCGCCCTGGTCCTCGTCGGCGTCAAACTGCTCCCCGAGTCCAAGAATCCGGTCTCGGGCCCCTGGGACCTGGTCAGCGTCGCCCTGTCCCTCGTCGGCGTCATCGGCGTGGTCTACGCCGTCAAGGAAGTCGCCGCCCACGGCGCTACCTGGGGGGTCGGGGCCGCCGCCGTCATCGGCGCCGGATGCCTGTACGCCTTCGTCCGCCGCCAGTTCTCGCTGCCGTCCCCGCTGCTCGACATGCGGCTCTTCAAGCACCGCGGCTTCTCCGGCGCGGTCCTCGCCGACCTGCTCACCGTCTTCGGACTGTCCGGACTGGTCTTCTTCCTCTCCCAGTTCCTCCAGCTCGTACAGGGCCGCGACCCCCTGGAGGCCGGGCTCGCCGAACTGCCCGCCGCCATCGGCGCGGTGGCCACCGGTCTGGTCGCCGGCACGTACGCCCGCAAGTACTCGGTACGGTCCCTCGTCACCGGCGGCCTCGCCGCCATCGGCCTGGCCCTCGCCGCGCTCACCGTGATCCACAAGGAGAGCGGATACCCCCTGCTCGGCGCGGCCCTGCTCGTCGTCGGACTCGGCGCCGGCTTCTCCTTCACCGTCACCTCCGACGTGATCCTCTCCAGCGTCCCCAAGGAACAGGCCGGTTCGGCCTCCGCCGTCTCCGAGACGGCGTACGAACTCGGCGCCGCCCTCGGCATCGCCCTGCTCGGCTCCATCGTCACCGGCGTCTACCAGGGCTTCAACGCCCCCGCCTCGGTCACCGGCCCCGTCGCCGACGCCGCGCACGAATCCCTCGGCGGCGCCGTCGAAGCGGCCAGGTCGCTGGACCCGCAGACCGCCGGGCAGATGGTCGGCGCGGCCCAGGAGGCCTTCGTGGACGGACTCCGGCTCGCCTCGGGCGTCGGCGCGGCCGTACTGCTGGCCACCGCCGCGGCCGCCTGGTTCCTGCTGAAGGGGCAGAAGCTCCAGGACGGCATCGAGCACTGACGTCCCGCCAGAGGATGGCGTCCCGCGGCCGGTTGACAGCCCGTCGGGCCGCGAGACACCATCCCGGCGATGGAGATCAACGACCTGACCCCGGCGGAGCGCCGCGTATGGGACGCCTTCCCCCGCGGGGAAGGCGTCGATTTCCGGGAGGCCCCGGACGAGGAAGCCACCGACGGCGCCGCCTGGGGACCCGGGCGGACCCTACGCGCCGAGGTGCTCGCCTTCCTGCTGCTGCGCGAGCTCCCGGCCGACGGGCAGGTCCCCGGCCTGAACGTGCGCGGCGCCCGGATCACCGGCAAGCTCAACCTCAAGTACGCCGACATCGAGCACGCCATCCGGCTGCGGGCCTGCTGGTTCGAGCGCAAACCCGTCCTGTACGGGGCCCGGCTGCGCGCCCTGGCACTGAGCGACTCGGCCCTGCCCGGCCTGACCGCCTCCACCGTCAGCGTCGACATCGCACTCAAGCTGTCCTGCTGCCGCATCAGCGGGCCGGTACGCCTCGCCGGCGCCCGGATAGCCGGCGGACTCTTCCTCCAAAAGGCGGTCATCGGCACGCCCGGCCCGGCCGAGGAGGGCCAGGAGGCGGCGCTCCAGTTCAACCACGCCGACATCGGAACCGACGTCATCGCCATGGACCTGACCGTCCACGGCCAGACGCGCATCAACGGCGCCACCGTCGGGGGCCAGATCAACCTGAACAACGCCCGGCTCCTCGCCCCCGGCGCCGTATCCCTGCACGCCGAAACGCTGACCGTCGGCACCGACGTACGGGCCAGGGGGCTGGAATCGCAGGGGATGTTCAACCTCACGGGCTCCCGGATCCCCGGTCAGCTCTTCCTCGGCGACGCCCGGCTCGTCCACCCCGGCGCAGTCGCCCTGCGGGCCTCCAGCTGCGCGATCGGCGAGGTCTGGCTGAGCGGCGGCGAGTGCGTCCAGGGCACCATCAACCTGCGGCGCTCCCAGTTCGACCTGCTGCACATGCCGTCCGAGACCTGGCCGCGGCGGATCCGCATCGAGGGGCTCAGCTACCGCACCCTCAGCCCGCACGTCCCCGCCGAGGAGCGGCTGCCCGTCCTGGAGCGCGAGGAGTCCGGCTACCTCCCGTACGCCTACGAGCAGCTCGCCGCGGCCTACCGTACGGCGGGCGACGAGGCGGGCGCCCGGACCGTCCAGCTCGCCAAACTCCGCCGGCACCGCCGCACCCTGCCCCGGGCCGCCCGGCTCTGGGGACTGCTCCAGGACGTCACCGTCGGCTACGGCTTCCGGCCGCTGCGCGCGGCGGGCTGGCTGCTCGCACTGCTGCTGACGGGGACCATCGCGTACGGGCTGCGGCACCCGCAACCGCTGAAGGCGGGGGAGGCTCCCGAGTTCAACCCGGTGTTCTACACCATCGACCTGATGCTGCCGATCATCGACTTCGGCCAGGAATCGGCCTACGCGCCGCGCGGCTGGCACCAGTGGCTGTCGTACCTGCTGATCGTGACCGGCTGGATCCTCGCCACGACGACCGCGGCGGGCGTCAGCCGGTCACTGCGCCGGCAGTGAGCGCTACGCGGCTTCCTTGGCCTTGGTCGCGTACATGTCCACGTACTCCTGGCCCGAGAGCCGCATGACCTCGGCCATCACCGAGTCGGTGACGGCGCGCAGCACGTAGCGGTCGCGGTCCATGCCCTCGTAGCGGGAGAACTCCATCGGCTCGCCGAACCGGACGGTGACCCGGCCCGGACGCGGCATGCCCGCGCCGCCGGGCTGGAGCTTGTCGGTGCCGATCATCGCGAAGGGGATCACGGGGGCGCCGGTCATCAGGGTGAGGCGGGCGATGCCGGTGCGGCCGCGGTAGAGGCGGCCGTCGGGGGAGCGGGTGCCCTCGGGGTAGATGCCGAAGATCTTGCCCTCTTCGAGGATCCTGCGACCGGTCATCAAGGCCGCGACGCCGCCGTTGGCCCCGTCACGGTCGACGGGGATCATCCCGGCGCCGGTGAAGAACCAGGCCATCAGACGGCCCTTGACCCCCTTGCCCGTCACGTACTCGTCCTTGCCGATGAAGTGGACCGTTCGGTCGCACACCAGCGGCAGGATCATGGAGTCGATGAAGGTGAGGTGGTTGCCCGCCAAAATCACGGCTCCCGAGCCCGGGATGTTCTCGATGCCCTCCACGCGGGTGCGGAACATCAGGCGCATGACGGGTCCGACAGTGGCTTTGATGAGCGCAGTACGGAACAACGTGGGCCCTCCGGCTCGAAAAGCGGTTCGCGCACTCGCCGCTCTGCGGCAGTGCAGGTGAGGACGATACTCGCGGGTCAGGTCTGATCGCACATCGGGTTCACGAGGTGGATACGCAGTGTTGACGCACGTTTCCGCCATGTTCCCCACAGCAGCGCCTTCCCGCCATCGGCAGGTGCCTACCATCGGCGGGCCGATTCGGGCCGATATGGAGGAACACTCATGACGCAGGGTGGGGCAGCGCGGCGCACGGTCCTGGGGGCGGCCGTCCTGGCGGCGGGCGGCGGCCTGACCGGGCTCTCGGGGGGATCCGCCTCGGCCACCGAAGGCGGCGGCGGGGGCGGCGGCGGGTACCGGGACCTCCCCGTCCCGACGGTCATCGGACACCGCGGGGCCAGCGGTTACCGGCCCGAGCACACGCTCGGCTCCTACCAGCTCGCCCTCGACCTCGGCGCCGACGTCATCGAGCAGGACCTCGTCCCCACCAAGGACGGCCATCTCGTATGCCGTCACGAGAACGAGATCGGCGCCACCACCGACGTCGGAGACCACCCCGAGTTCGCGTCCCGGCGCACCACCAAGTCGATCGACGGGGTCTCGCTGACCGGCTGGTTCACCGAGGACTTCACCCTCGCCGAGCTGAAGACCCTGCGCGCGAAGGAACGCATCCCCGCCGTCCGCCAGCGCAACACGCTCTACGACGGCCGCTGGGCGGTGCCCACCTTCGAGGAGGTGCTGCGCTGGGCCGACCGGGAGGGCAAGCGGCGCGGCAAGAAGGTCTGGCTGCACGTCGAGACCAAGCACCCCAGCTACTTCCGCTCGCTCGGCCTCGGCCTGGAGGAGCCGCTCGCCAGACTGCTGCGCCGCCACGGCCGCGACGGCCGGAACGCGCCCCTCTTCCTCCAGTCCTTCGAGCCGTCCAGCATCCAGCGGCTGTCCAGACTGGTCTCGGCGCCGCGCGTGGTGCTCCTCTCCGGCGCCGCCACCCGCCCGTGGGACTTCGAACTGGCCCACGACCCCCGTACGGTCGCGGACCTGGTCAAGCCCGAGGGCCTGAAGTGGATCGCCGGCTTCGCCCAGGGCATCGGCCCGACCATGGACCTGATCCTGCCGCGCGACGCGGCCGGCAAGCTCCTGCCCCCGACCACCCTGGTCAAGGACGCCCACGCGCAGGGCCTGATCCTGCACCCCTACACCGCGCGCAACGAGAACACCTTCCTGCCGGCCGACTTCCGCAAGGGCACCGACCCGAACGCGTACGGGGACGCCTTCGGCGCCTTCCGCACGTACTTCGAACAGGGCATCGACGGCATCTTCACCGACAACGCGGACACCGGACTCCTCGCGGCCGAGGACTTCCGCCCGGGCCGGGGCGTCAACCGCTAGACGGAGCTTCTCGTACGAGTGGGCCGCGCCCGGCGGGGAAACCGCCGGGCGCGGCCTTCGCGTCCCGCCCGGCATGGACCTGCTGAAGCCTGACCTCTTTGAGAAGCTCGGCCCGCTGCTCTCCGCCGAGGCGGCCGCCGAGGCCGCCGGCACCGGAGTGGACGCGGCCGACCTGGAACAAGCCGTCTGGGTCAGGCTGCTGGAACGCGACGACCAGTGCCGGCGCGCGGCCGCCGAGCCCGCGCGCTGGCTGCGCCGGGCGGTACGGGCCGAGGCCCGCCGCGCGCGCCGCCGGGCCCGGCGCGAAGTCCCGTACGGGCACCGGCGCCAGCACGCGGACGGGGGAGACGGGGGACACGGGGGAGACGGGGCACACGGGGGGCCGCTCACCAGTGCGGCCACGGAACCGGAAGACGCCCTCCTGCACGGCGAGGAGAACCGCGCCCTGCGATCGGCGGTCGCCCGATTGCCCGGACGGTGTCCGGAGCTGATGGGGGCACTTCTTTCGCCCAGGGACCTCACTTACCGTGAAATCGCAGGAGAGTTGGGTATCTCACAAGGAAGTTTGGGGCCGGTCCGTTCCCGTTGCCTGGGATGTCTGCGCAGAATGCTGGCTGCAGAGGTTGCGGCTCCTGGCTTGTGGGGAAAGGAGCGGTAGACCAACGGGCCACCAGGTGAGCGGGAGGCATGCGCACATGGGCATGAGCGTGACCATTTCGGCAGCAGCTGCCGAGGACGCCGAGCAGATCATCAAACTGCAGTACCTGGCGTTCCAGCGCGAGGCCGAGCTGTACGGCAACTACCGCATCCAGCCCCTCACCCAGTCCCTGGACTCCCTGAAGGCGGAGCTGGCGACGGACACCGTACTGGTGGCCCGGCTCGGGGACGAGATCGTCGGCGCGGTGCGCGGCAACGTCGACGAGGAGGGCACCGGCAAGATCGCCAAGCTCTGCGTGCACCCGCGCCTGCAGGGCCACGGCCTCGGCGCCCGGCTGCTGCGCGCCGTCGAGGAGGCCCTCGCGGGCCACGACGGGACCGCCCGCTACCGACTGCACACCGGGCACAAGAGCGAGAGCAACCTGCGTCTGTACCGCAAGGCCGGCTACACCCAGGTCGGCGGCCGCACCGCCTCCGACGGCGTCCGGCTGGTGATCCTGGAGAAGGAGGCCAAGGAGGCCTCCGACTTCACCGTCAGCGCCTGACGCAGGGGCTGGACCAGGTCTGACGCAGGGACCGGGTCAGCGCTTGCGGAGCCAGAGCATCCCGGTGATCGGCAGGATCACCGGGATGAACAGGTAGCCCATCCCGAAGTCGGACCACACGGTCGCGTCGGGGAACGCCTCGGGGCGCGCCAGCGTCCAGGCCCCCACGGCCAGTACGCCGACCAGCTCGGCGGCGCAGCACACCAGCGCCGCCTTGCGGGCCCTCTCCCCGCCGCGCACCAGCGAGTACGTGATGAAGGCGTACACCAGTGCCGCCGCCGCGGACAGCGAGTACGCCAGCGGCGCCCGGTCGAACTCGGTGGAGATCTGGTAGGCCGACCGCGAGACCGCGCCCACCACCATCACCCCGTACAGCCAGACCAGCAGCAGCCCCGGGCCGGAGACCAGCCGCTTGCGCGTGGCGGGAGTGGCAGTCGTCGTGTCAGGCACCGGTGGATCCCCAGATGTCGTAGAGCCGTACTTCGAGGACGGCGAGGACGACCGCGCCGGCGGCCACCGTCACCGAGCCCCACTTGGTCCGCTCGGTCAGCGAGAGCAGCGCGGCGGCCGGAACGGCCGCGAGGGCGCCCAGCAGGTACGCCACGAACAGCACCGTGCCCTGGCCCGGCTTCTCGCCGCGGGCGAGCTGGACCAGGCCGATCACCAGCTGAGCGAGGACCAGAACGGTCACCACGGCCATGCCGATGAAGTGCCAGTCCTTGGTCGGCTGGTCCCGCCAGGCGGCGAAACCGCACCAGGCGGCGAGGGCGAGTGCGGCCACGCCGATGGCGACCGTCAGGGCGTCGAGCATGCAGGGAGCGTATTACGGGCCGAAAGACCCGGTGCGCGCACCCCTGCCGGCGGGGCGCGCGGTCGGCATGAGGGCCGTGGTCTTGACCACAACGCGCACCGCCGGCGCTTCGACGCGGACGTGGTGGTAGGGGACCTCTCGGCCGTGTCCGTGCAGGTCAGCGCGGAGGGTCTGGTGATCGGGACGGGTGGCCGTCCCTGACCGGTGTTGTCCGCTATGCGGCCGGATTCTGTCCGCTATCCGGACATCGTTGATCGGTCAAGGGATGCGTCTGCTTTACTTGGACCCATGACCACGACGAGCAGCCGCACCCTTGCGACCGAGGCGACGATGACGCCCGGTGCTCGTTGTATGTGTCGAATGTGCGCCTTCTGAGGGCCCCCTTCCTGCAGTCTCGCGCCCCGAAGCGAGACCGGCCGAGCCCGTCCGACACCTCCGCGTGAACCCCGGACCGCTACTGCCCCACGCACGCGTCACCGCCATCGTTTTCTGACGGTTCGACCCGTATCGCGTCCCCAGATGTTTGCCCCGTGCCCGGCACCCCGCTGCGCCGTGCACTCGACAGCGACGGAAATCCTGTGATCACCACATCGGGCCTCACGAAGGTCTACCAGTCCCGTGGCCGTGAGGTCACCGCCCTGGACGGCGTCGATCTGCACGTCCGCGAGGGCGAGGTCTACGGAGTCATCGGCCAGAGCGGCGCCGGCAAGTCCTCCCTCATCCGCTGCGTGAACCTGCTGGAGCGCCCCACCGCCGGCACCGTGACGGTCGACGGAGTCGACCTCACCGCGCTCGCCGGCCGCGGCCGGCGAGCCGGCAAGGAGCTCCGCGAGGCCCGCAGCCGCATCGGCATGGTCTTCCAGCACTTCAACCTGCTGTCCTCGCGCACCGTCCAGGGCAACATCGAACTTCCGCTGGAGATCCTGGGCGTCTCCGGCCGCGAGCGCTCCCGCAAGGCCGCCGAACTCCTCGACCTCGTCGGCCTCGCCGACAAGGCCAAGTCCTACCCCGGCCAGCTCTCCGGCGGCCAGAAGCAGCGCGTCGGCATCGCCCGCGCCCTGGCCGGCGACCCCAAGGTGCTGCTGTCCGACGAGGCCACCAGCGCCCTGGACCCCGAGACCACCCGCTCGATCCTCCAGCTGCTGCGCGACCTCAACCGGCAGCTCGGCCTGACCGTCCTGCTCATCACGCACGAGATGGAGGTGGTCAAGTCGGTCTGCGACTCGGCCGCCCTCATGAAGAACGGACGGGTCATCGAGTCCGGCACCGTCACCGAGCTGCTGGCCACCCCCGGATCCCGGCTCGCCCACGAACTCTTCCCGCTGACCGGCTCCGCGACCACCGACGAGCACACGGTCATCGACGTGACCTTCCACGGCGAGACCGCCACCCAGCCGGTCATCTCCCAGCTGGCCCGCACCTACAACATCGACATATCGATCCTCGGCGCGGCCATGGACACCGTCGGCGGCCGGCAGATCGGCCGGATGCGCATCGAGCTCCCCGGCCGCTACGACGACAACGTCGTGCCCATCGGCTTCCTGCGCGAGCAGGGCCTCCAGGTCGACGTCGTCGACGCCGACACCGAACTCGCCGAGCTGGTCAAGGATGGTGCCAAGTGACCTGGTCCGAGATGGAGCCCCTGCTCACCCAGGGCACCTTCGACACCCTCTACATGGTCCTGTGGTCCACCCTGGTGACCATCCTCGGCGGCCTGCCCGTCGGCATCCTCCTGGTCCTCACCGACAAGGGCGGCCTCCTGCAGAACCGGCCGCTCAACAAGGCCCTCGGCGTGATCGTGAACATCGGCCGCTCGATGCCGTTCATCATCCTGCTGATCTTCCTGATCCCGGTCACCACGGCCGTCGTCGGCACCTTCATCGGCCCCACCGCCATGATCGTCCCGCTCTCCATCGGCGCCATCCCCTTCTTCGCCCGGCTCGTCGAGACCGCCGTCCGCGAGGTGGACCACGGCCTGATCGAGGCCGTCGAGTCCATGGGCGGCGGCATCCCCACCCTGGTCGGCAAGGTGCTCCTCCCGCAGGCCCTGCCCTCCCTGGTCTCCGCCGTCACCACCACCGTGATCACCCTGGTCGGCTACTCCGCCATGGCCGGCGCGGTCGGCGGCGAAGGACTCGGCTCCAAGGCCATCACCTACGGCTTCCAGCGCTTCGAGACCGGCTTCATGGTCGCCACCGTCGTGGTCCTGATCGCCGTCGTCACGGTGATCCAGCTGCTCGGCGACGGCGTGGTTCGCCTCCTCGCCCGCCGCGGCCGGACAGCCTGAACAGCCCCCGGCTGACAAGACTTTTCCCCCAGAAAGCCCGCACTTGTCGTGCTTGGGCCATCACCCCGCAAAAGCAAGAAAGGCACTCTTCGTGCGTAAGAACATCAAGCTCACCGCCCTCGCCGCCACCGCGACCGCCCTCGCCCTCGGCCTCACCGCCTGCGGCAGCTCCTCGGACCCGTCCTCCACGAAGGCCGACGGCGGCAAGGTCGACGAGAGCAAGCCGCTCGTCATCGCGGCCTCCCCGAGCCCGCACGCCGACATCCTGAACTTCGTCAAGGACAAGCTCGCGGCGAAGGACGGCCTCAAGCTGGAGGTCAAGGAGTTCACGGACTACGTCCTGCCGAACACCGCCACCGAACAGGGCCAGGTCGACGGCAACTTCTTCCAGCACAAGCCGTACCTCGACGACTTCAACAAGAAGAACGGCACGCACATCGTGCCCGTCGTGAACGTGCACCTGGAGCCCCTCGGCCTCTACTCCAAGAAGGTCAAGGCCCTCGGCGACATCAAGGCCGGCCAGACCATCGCCGTCCCCAACGACACCACCAACGAGGGCCGCGCGCTCCAGCTGCTCGCGGCGAACCACCTGATCACCCTCAAGGAGGGTGCCGGCACCAGCGCCAAGCTGTCCGACATCACCGACAAGAAGGGCCTGGAGTTCAAGGAGCTGGAGGCCGCCACGGTCCCGCGCGCCCTGAACGACGTGGACGCCGCCGTCATCAACGGCAACTACGCCATCGAGGCCAAGCTGAGCCCCGCCAAGGACGCGCTGGCTCTGGAGAAGGCCGAGGGCAACCCGTACGCCAACTTCCTGGCGGTCAAGGACGGCAAGCAGAACGACCCGCGGATCCAGAAGCTCGCCAAGCTGCTGAACTCCGACGAGGTCAAGAAGTTCATCGAGGACAAGTACCAGGGCTCGGTCATCCCGGCCTTCGGCGCTCCGGCCTCCTGAACCCCGCCTGCCCGCCCCCTGAGCCCGGCCTCCTGAGCACCTGAGGCCCGGCCCGCCCGGCCCGTTCGGCCCCGCACGCCGCCCCCGGCACGCGGGGCCGAACGCTGCCCGCTTCCGGGCAGCCCCGGCCATGCACATCGCCGGGCCGATGCTGCATGCTGTGGCCTACGACCCGCATAAACGGTCCCGCACAACGGTCGCACCACGGTCTCAGGCATGGAGCTGCGCATGACTACCACCTTCCCGGACGTCACCATCAGCACGGACCGGCTGGTGCTGCGCCCCTTCGAGGAAGAAGACGTCACCGCGCTCGCCGAGATGATGAACGACGAGCCCGTCACCGCCTGGACCGGCGTACCGAACCCCTACACCCACGCCCACGCCCGCGCCTGGGCCACCCGGGAGTCCCACGCCGAGCGCACCGAGGGCCGCGGCATCGTCTTCGCCGTCACCGAGTTCCTCACCCACCGCCTCGTCGGCATCGTCCACCTCCAGAACACCAACTGGCGCACCCGCGCCACCGAGGTCGGCTACGTCACCGCCCCCTGGGCCCGCGGCGAGGGCTACGCCAGCGAATCCGTACTCGCCGTCGCCCGGTGGCTCTTGCGCGACCAGGGCTTCGAACGCCTCGAACTGCGCACCGCGGCCGACAACACCGCCTCCCAGCAGGTGGCCCAGAAGATCGGCTGCATCAGCGAAGGCGTCCTGCGCAACGCGTGGATAGTGCGGACCCAGACCCCCGACGGCACCTGGGCCGACACCCGCACCGACCTCATCGTCTGGAGCCTGCTCCCCGAGGACCTCGACGAGGGCGACGGCTATCCGGACGGATATGCGGACGGTTACTCCGACGGATACGACGGATACGACGTCGACCACCGGGCCGACGCGAACGGCCGCGCCGTCGGGGCCGACTGGAACCGACCGATGACCGGGTAGTCTCACCGTGCCCGCCCCCCCGACGAAACTTCGCCTGCCCCCACCTCAGGAGACTGACGACGATGGCCGACCGGGTCACGGTGATCGGCTGGGACGGCTCTCCCCTGACCGCGGCCGCCCGGTCAGCGCTCTCCGCCGCCACTTTGGTGGCCGGCGCCGCCCACCACCTCGCACTCCCCGAGGTGCCGCCCACCGCCGAGCGCATCCGCCTCGGCAGCCTCGGGCTCGCCGCGCGCCGCATCGCGGGCCACCGGGGCACCGCCGTGGTCTTCGCCGACGGCGACCCCGGCTTCTTCGGCGTCGTACGCACCCTGCGCGCCCCCGAACACGGCCTCGAGGTCGAGGTGGTCCCCGCCGTCTCCTCCGTCGCCGCCGCCTTCGCCCGCGCCGGGATGCCCTGGGACGACGCCCAGGTGGTCGTCGCCCACCCCCGCACCCTGCGCCGCGCCGTCAACGTCTGCCGGGCCCACGGCAAGGTCGCCGTCCTCACCTCGCCCGGAGCCGGCCCCGCCGAACTGGCGCTGCTGCTCGGCGGCGTCCACCGCACCTTCGTCATCTGCGAGGAACTGGGCACCGACAAGGAGCAGGTGACCGTCCTCACCTCCGACAAGGCCGCCGACCACAGCTGGCGGGACCCCAACGTCGTCATCGTCATCGGCGGCGGGGGACAGGCCCTGGCCTCCGAACCGGCGTGGCTCCTCGGCCAGGGCCCCGCCCAGACGGCCGGACGCGGCTGGGCCCGGCCGCAGATCGACGTGGGCGAAGGGGAGTCCGCGCAACTGCGCGCCGCGCAGCTCGCCCGGCTCGGCCCGCGCACCGGCGACCTCGTCTGGGACATCGGCGCCGGCTCCGGCGCCCTCGCCGTGGACGCCGCCGCCCTCGGCGCGGCCGTCATCGCCGTCGACGCCGACCGGCACGCCTGCGAGCGCGTAACCGCCGCGGCCCGCAGCCGCGGAGTCCAGCTCCAGGTCGTCACCGGCCGCGCCCCGCACGTACTGGAGGACCTGCCGGAGCCCGACGTCGTCCGCGTCGGAGGCGGCGGAGCCGAAGTCGTCGCGGCCGTCGCCGACCGCCGTCCGGAACGGATCGTCAGCCACGCCTCCACCCGTGACGAGGCCGAGGCCATCGGACGCGCCCTCACCGAGGGCGGGTACGAGGTGGAGTGCGCGCTGCTCCAGTCCGTCGGCCTGGACACCCGTACCTGGACCGAACAACAGCGCTCCGTCGTCTTCCTGCTGGCCGCCCAGCGCCCCGTGACCCGCTGAGCGTCTCGGGGCACCGGGCCACTCCTCCACGACGCCCGTGAAACGCCCCCCCCAGGTGCCCCGAGACCGCTTGGATCAACGGCCGGGGTAGGCTGGCCGATCGTCGCAGCGCCCCGGACGATTCGGGCACCACGACACCGCAGGAAGCGCGACGTGGCGCAGTCCACAGCGGACCCTGGCTGTTATGGCCGCCAGGGTGGCTAACGGGCGCGACAATGCTTAGTGGTTGTCGTGGAGGCCTCGTGGGCGACCGGGCGATCGAAGAGGCAAAACCGATGGGCGAGGGGTACGCATGACTGACACCGGCCAGGTCCCGGGCGAGGGTCACCCGGACAACGCGGGCATGGTGGATCAGCCGGGCATCCCCGCCCCGGTTCCCATGCCGGCCCCTCTGAGCGGCGGCTACGCCTTCCAGGACCTCGTGGACGACCCGGCCGGTCCGGAGGACGAGGAACTGTTGCTGATGCCGAGCAACCAGGGCGCGTGGAGCGACCCGCAGGTGGTTCCGCCGATGCCGTCCTTCCCCGAGCCCGCCCTGTACGCCGACGCGCCGTACGTCGAGTACCAGCAGCAGCCGGCCCAGGTCGCCGAGGCACCGGCCGCCTACGCACAGCCGATGGCGCCCGCGCCCATGGGTTACCCCCAGCCCGGGTACCCGGAACAGCCGTTCCCCGATTCCTCCTACAGTGCGGGCGCGCACGAGGCGGGCGGCCGGGACTCCGGCGCGCTCGACCTCGGCGGCCTGGTGACCCCGCCTGCTCCCCAGGCGCAGGCGCAGGCTCCCGCCGCGGCCGCTGCGGTGACCCCGGTGCGGCGTCCGCTGCACATGGGCCCGCCCGTGCCCGAGGCCACCGGCGGAGTCGTACGGTCCCTCGCGGACCGGGGTCCGGCCGCGGCGCCGACGCCCGCTCCGGCGTTCCGCTCCGGCCCGCCCACCACGGGCCCCGAGTACCTGGACATCCCGCGCGCCGAGGCCGTCGCGGTCGCGCCGCAGGCCGCCGAGATCCCGCCGCAGGCCGGTACGCCGTGGGCGGCGGAGCCGCTGCCCGCCGAGGCCGCGCCCGAGCCGGTCGTGGTGGCGGTCGCCGCCGAGCCGCAGCCCGAGCCCGTGGTGGCCGAGCCCGTGGTGGCCGAGCCCGTGGTGGCCGAGGCCGCACCCGCCACCGTCCCGGCGCCCGAGCCGTTGCCCCTGCCCGAGGTCGAGGTCGCCCCCGAGCCGGTCGTCATGGCGGAGCCGGTCCTCGCGGTGGTGCCCGAGCCCGTGCAGGCCGAGGTCGCGCCGGAGCCCGCGGCCCAGCCGCAGCCCGTGGCGGAGCCCGCGGTCCAGCCCGTCGTCGAGCCGGCCCCCGAGCCGGTGGCCGCCGAGGCCGCGCCGGTCGAGGCCGCCCCCGCCGAGGCCGTCATCGCCCCGGCCGTGGACCCGGAGCCGCAGCCCGCGCCCGCGGTGGTCCCGGCCGCCGAGCCCGAGCCCGAGCCCCAGCCCGCCGCCGCCGAGCAGCCCGCTCCCGTGGCGCTGGACCCCGTAGCGGCCGCACCGGCGCCCCAGCCCACGGCCGGGCCCGAGACCCCGGCGGAGCCCGTCCCGGCGGAGGCCGTAGCCGTAGCCGCCGCACCCGTACCGGCCGAACCCGCCGCGGGCGACCCGGCCCCCGCGTACGAGGACGCCGAGCGCGAGGCCGTCCTGCGCGTCATGCGCGAGCGCCGCGACATCCGCAAGGGCTTCCGTACCGATCCCATCCCGCACGAGGTGCTGCTCCGCGTCCTGGAGGCGGCCCACACCGCGCCCAGCGTCGGCCACTCCCAGCCGTGGGACTTCGTCGTCATCCGCTCCGCCGAGACCCGCCGGACGATGCACGAGCTCGCCCAGCGCCAGCGCGAGGCCTACGCGAACTCGCTGCCCAAGGCCCGGGCGAAGCAGTTCAAGGAACTCAAGATCGAGGCCATCCTCGACACCCCGGTGAACATCGTCGTCACCGCCGACCCCACCCGCGGCGGCCGCCACACCCTCGGCCGGCACACCCAGCCGCAGATGGCCCCGTACTCCTCGGCCCTCGCCGTCGAGAACCTCTGGCTCGCCGCGCGCGCCGAAGGCCTCGGCGTCGGCTGGGTCAGCTTCTTCGACGAGCGCGAGATGGTCCGCGAGCTCGGCCTGCCGGAGCACCTGGAGGTCGTCGCGTACCTGTGCGTCGGCTACGTCGACGAGTTCCCCGACGAGCCCGAGCTGGCCCAGGCCGGCTGGTCCCAGCGCCGGCCGCTCTCCTGGGTCGTGCACGAGGAGACGTACGGGCGCCGCGCGCTGCCCGGCGAGGAGCCGCACGACCTGCTCTCGGAGACGGTCGCCAGCATCCGCCCGCTCGACGCCAAGGCGCTGGGTGAGGCTTGGGAGCGGCAGAAGCGCATGACCAAGCCGGCGGGCGCGCTGGGCATGCTGGAGATCATCTCCGCCCAGCTGGCCGGCCTCTCGCGGGTCTGCCCGCCGCCGATCCCGGAGCCGGCCGCGGTCGCGATCTTCGCGGGCGACCACGGGGTGCACGCGCAGGGCGTCACGCCCTGGCCCCAGGAGGTCACCATGCAGATGGTGGCCAACTTCCTGGGCGGCGGCGCCGTCTGCAACGCATTCGCCAACCAGGTGGGCGCCGAGGTCTGTGTGATCGACGTCGGCGTCGCGGGCGAGCTGCCCGCCACTCCGGGCCTGCTCCCGCGCAAGGTCCGCCCGGGCACGGCGGACCTCTCGGTCGGCCCCGCGATGACCCGCGAGGAAGCGATCGCGGCGATCGAGGTGGGCATCGAGACGGCCCGCGACCTGGTCGCGGCGGGCAACAAGGCCCTGCTCACCGGCGAGATGGGCATCGCGAACACCACGGTGTCCGCGGCCCTCATCTCGGTCTTCACCGGCGTCGACCCGGCGGAGGTCACCGGTCGCGGCACGGGCATCAACGACGAGACCCACGCCCGCAAGGTCGAGGTCGTACGCCGCGCCCTCGAACTCCACCAGCCCGACCCGGCGGACCCGATCGGCGTCCTCGCGGCCATCGGCGGCCTGGAGCACGCGGCGATCGTCGGTCTCCTGCTCGGCGGAGCCTCCCTGCGCACGCCGGTCATCCTTGACGGCGTGAGCGCGGGCGCGGCCGCCCTGGTCGCCCGGGCCATCGCCCCGGAGGCCCTCTCCGCGTGCATCGCGGGCCACCGCAGCGCGGAACCGGGCCACGTCGCGGCCCTGAACAAGCTCGGCCTGCGTCCCCTGGTGGACCTGGACCTGCGCCTGGGCGAGGGCACGGGCGCCCTGCTGGCCCTGCCCCTGGTCCAGAGCGCCGCCCGCGCGATGCACGAAGTGGCCACCTTCGACTCCGCCGGGGTCACCGAGAAGTAACCCCGCCGGGCGCGGGCCTGCCTCGAACTCCGGCGGGGCTGGATCGCGCGAAGCGCGATTTCGGCCCCGTCGGCGCTTGAGGCGCGGGGTCCGGGGCGGAGCCCAGGGGCCCGCCACGGCACCGGCCCCGCCGGGAGCGCCGGCCCGGCGCGTCGTATCGTGGACCCGGACACGGAAACCGCACGTCAACCCAGCCGCTCCAGCGCAGCAGCGGCCAGCCGCCCCCTCGCCGCACAGGAGCCGCACCGCCATGGCCGACACCCCCGCATACCCCGTCGGACTCCGCCTGGCCGGCCGCCGCGTCGTCGTCATCGGCGGCGGCCAGGTCGCCCAGCGCCGCCTCCCCTCGCTGATCGCGGCCGGCGCCGACATCCTGCTCGTCTCGCCCTCCGCCACCCCTTCCGTGGACGCCATGGCCGAGACCGGCGAGATCCGCTGGGAGCGCCGCCGCTACGAGGAAGGCGACCTCGAAGGGGCCTGGTACGCCCTCGTCGCCACCCGGGACCGCGCGGCGAACGACGCCGCCTCCGCCGAGGCCGAGCGCGAGCGGGTCTGGTGCGTCCGCGCCGACGACGCCGAGGCCGCCACCGCCTGGACCCCGGCGACCGGCCGCGTCGAGGGCGTCACCGTCGCCGTGCTGAGCGGCAACGACCCCCGCCGCTCCGCCGCCGTCCGGGACGCGGTCGTCGAGGGGCTGCGCGACGGCACCCTCACGGCCGCCCGCCCCCGCACCCCCGGCGTCTCCCTCGTCGGCGGCGGCCCCGGCGACCCCGACCTGATCACCGTCCGCGGCCGCCGCCTCCTCGCCGAGGCCGACGTGGTCATCGCCGACCGGCTGGGCCCCCGCGACCTCCTCGACGAACTCCCGCCGCACGTCGAGGTCATCGACGCGGCCAAGATCCCGTACGGCCGGTTCATGGCCCAGGAGGCCATCAACGACGCGCTGATCGAGCACGCCAAGGCGGGCAAGGCCGTGGTCCGGCTCAAGGGCGGGGACCCGTACGTCTTCGGCCGCGGCATGGAGGAGCTCCAGGCCCTCGCCGAGGCCGGTATCCCCTGCACCGTCGTGCCCGGCATCTCCAGCTCCATCTCGGTGCCCGGCGCGGTCGGCATCCCCGTCACCCACCGCGGCGTGGCGCACGAGTTCACCGTGGTCAGCGGCCACGTCGGCCCCGACGACCCGCGCTCCCTGGTGGACTGGGCCTCCCTGGCCAAGCTCACCGGCACGCTCGTCATCCTCATGGGCGTCGACAAGATCGGCCTGATCGCCGAGGCGCTGGTCCGCGGCGGCCGCCCCGCCGAGACCGCGGTCGCCGTCATCCAGGAGGGCACCACCGCCGCCCAGCGCCGCGTGGACGCCACCCTCGCCACGGTCGGCGAGACCGTACGGGACCAAGGGGTGCGCCCCCCCGCGGTCATCGTCATCGGCGACGTCGTGAAGGTCAACGCCCCGCAGACGCCGTAGAACGACGCACCCCCGCACAACCGCACAACCGAGCCGTTGGCACCGCACCCAGGACAAGGCAGTATCACCCTGTGGCTGATCTCATCACCGTCGAAGACCCCGACGATCCGCGCCTGCGCGACTACACGGGCCTGACCGACGTCGAACTCCGGCGCCGGCGCGAGCCCGCCGAAGGCCTGTTCATCGCCGAGGGCGAGAAGGTGATCAGAAGGGCCAAGGACGCCGGCTACGAGATGCGCTCGATGCTGCTCTCGGCCAAGTGGGTCGACGTCATGCGCGACGTCATCGACGAGCTCCCGGCGCCGGTCTACGCCGTCAGCCCCGAGCTCGCCGAACGCGTCACCGGCTACCACGTGCACCGCGGGGCCCTGGCCTCCATGCAGCGCAAGCCGCTGCCCACGGCCGACGACCTGCTGACGGGCGACGCGGCCGGTCAGAGGATCGCCGTCTTCGAGGGCTTCGTCGACCACGCCAACCTGGGCGCCGCGTTCCGCAGCGCCGCCGCCCTCGGCATCAGCGCGATACTGCTCTCCCCGGACTGCGCGGACCCGCTCTACCGGCGGGCCATCAAGGTCTCGATGGGCTCCGTCTTCTCCGTCCCGTACGCGCGGCTCGACAAGTGGCCCGCCGACCTGGAGAAGGTCCGCGAGGCGGGCTACCGCATCCTCGCCATGACGCCGAGCGAGAAGGCCACGTCGCTGGACCAGGTCCCGGCCGAGCGCTTCGCCCGGTCCGCGATCATGCTCGGCTCCGAGGGGCACGGCCTGTCCACGTACGCCCTGCGCGCGGCCGACGAGTGGGTCCGCATCCCCATGGCGGAGGGCATCGACTCCCTCAACGTGGCCGCGGCCTCGGCGGTGGCCTTCTACGCCACCCGCCCGCCGGCGCCCCGGGAGTCCTAGAGGTCCAGCGGCCTGGCGGCCTGACGGCGGCCTGAGGGCTGGCGGCCTGGCCGCCTCGTGCCGTGCCGGGCGCCGCGACGCGGTGAACCTTTCCGGTCACAGCACTAGAGCTTCTGGGCCGCCGCGATGCCCAGCGCGACGATCAGCGTCACCACGACGAACACGATCAGCCGCTGCCGCATCAGCCTCGGGTCCGGACGCGAGGGCCGGCGCCCGGCTCCCGTCGTACGAGGGGCCGGGCGGCCGCCCGTACGGCCCGAGGTCGGACGGGAGGACGGGTTCGCGCCGCCGCCGGGGCCGCCCTGGCCGCCCGGGTTCCTGGAGGACGACGGCCGCGAGTGCGGTCCGCTGTGCGGGCCCTGGCCCTGACCCTGCGCCCTGGGTACGGGCGTGCCGCCGGTGCTGCGCTCCGTGTGCAGTTCCGTGCGGCTGTCCGTCCGATCGGCGAGCCGCCCCGCCGGCCGGTCGGTCCGGGCCCGCTGCGCGGGCGGGCGGCCGTCGGACGTCCCGTGGGCCTCGCGGGCCGCGATCTCCTTGAG
This sequence comes from Streptomyces sp. NPDC060028, assembly GCF_042736725.1. NCBI lineage: Bacteria > Bacillati > Actinomycetota > Actinomycetes > Kitasatosporales > Streptomycetaceae > Streptomyces > Streptomyces sp. NPDC060028. The sequence goes on from NZ_JBHWVJ010000029.1 coordinate 48,227, forward strand.
CCGCATAGACAGCTGGAGCGTGCTGGGCCGTTCCTCGGGGTCCTTGGCCAGGCAGGCCCGTACGAGCGGCGCCAGCGCGTCCGGGACCCCCTGCAGATGCGGCTCCTCGTGCACGACGCGGTACAGCATGACCTCGGAACTGCCGTGCCCGAAGGGGGAGTCGGCGGTCGCCGCGTACGCGAGCGTGGCGCCGAGCGCGAACACGTCCGTGGCGGGGGTGACCGCGGCGCCGCGCACCTGCTCGGGCGCGAGGAACCCGGGGGAGCCGACGGCCGTTCCCACGTGCGTGAGGGTGCTCGCGCCGGTGGCCCAGGCGATCCCGAAGTCGATGATGCGCGGGCCCTTGGGAGACAGAAGAATGTTCGAGGGCTTGAGGTCCCGGTGGACGACTCCCGCCTCGTGCACGGCGACGAGCCCCTCGGACAGCGCGGCGCCGATCGCGGCGATCTGCGCGGCCGTGAGCGGACCCTCCTCGGCCACCTTGTCGTGCAGCGAGGGACCGGGCACGTACTGAGTGGCGAACCAGGGCCGCTCGGCCTCCAGGTCCGCGGCCACCAGGCGGGCGGTGCAGCCGCCGCGGATCCGCCGGGCGGCGGACACCTCGCGGGCGAAGCGGGAGCGGAACTCCTGGTCCTCGGCCAGATCCGGCCGGATGACCTTGAGCGCGACCCGCTGGCCGCGCCGGTCCGAGCCCAGGTAGACCACGCCCATGCCGCCGGCACCGAGCCGTCGGTGCAGCCTGAACGAGCCGACGACTCGCGGGTCCTCGCGCCGGAGCCGCATCATCGCCATGTCCACCCCGCTGACCGGTCGTCCTGTTGACGTGGCACAGCTTACGGACGATCCGTCATGTGCGCTCAGAGGCCGCGCCCTCTCCCGGGTATTCGATTGTCAGTGCGGCGCAGTCCACTTGAGGGGTGTTCAGATGTGCGACCGCATGACCGTACGGGAGTTGCCCGTACGACCAAACGACCCTCGCGCCAAGGGGATTGGGCCGCGGCCCGGCGGGAGCGCGCCGGGGGGCGCGTGGCCCGGCCGGAGCGGACCGGGTGATTCCGGGGCAGACTCCGCGCCCGGACATGCGTGTGCAGGGAGTGACGGAAGTGAGAGAAGTCACTACCCTCCGGTCATCCCCTCCGGGAAGACCCTCACAACGGGGGAATCGTCTCCACCCAGGGGAGTACGCGCGGAGGGCCTCCTCATCCTCTTGGAGGCCCGGCAAAGGGTACGAGGGCATGAGGCCTGCGCCCCTTCCCGCGCCTAGTGTTGAAGACAAGCGGCGGGTGGAGCACTCGTCCCCCGAGGTCACAAACCCGCCGCTGCCAAACGACAGGGAGAGGGCCATGGCGGACATCGCAGGGCAGGGACGCAAGGCATTCGCGTTCAACAGCCATGAGTCCGGCCGACGCCACCCACTGGTGGCCGCGGCCATGGTGCTCCCCCTGGCCGCCCTCCTGCTCTTCCTCTTCGGAGGCTTCGATCAGGTGGTGGCGCAGGCGTCGTCCGTAAGCGTGATGCTGGGGCGCTGAGCGGCGCCCCAGGCCCGGGAGAGCGGCCCGGGCCGGGACATCATCTCGCCGCACCCCGTGGGGACGGGGGCGCGGTGACGGACGGCAGGTGAAGGGTGCTGCCCGTACGGCTTGGGAGCCGGACGGGCAGCACCCTTTCTCATGCCCGCGGGGGGTGGTGCGTAGCCTGCTCCTGGACAAGGCGCGGGCGGGCGGGAAGCGGGGGAGTGGGATGATCCGGCACAACGACAGGTGGCGCCTCATGCGCCAAGACGCCCTGCTGGGCACGATCACGGTGGAAGAGGCGGACTTCCCCTGGCTGCACGGCAGCTTCGCCCCCGAGCCCGGCTTCGCCGAGGTGAAGCCCTGGTTCGACGCGGTCCTGGCCGCCGTGGAGGCGGAGGCGTACGACGAGCGGTTCGACGCCGCGTACGCGTCCATCGCCGAATCCCTGACCCTGCTGTCCCCGGCCGGGCCGGTCGCCGAGTTCCTCCTGCACATCGAGGGCGGGGCGGCGTGGTTCCGGTGGATCGAGGAGCCGGACACCGGGCCGGAAGGAGAAGGAGGGGAGCGGGCGTGAGCCCCGCCCCCGGATCCGTGCCGCCGCCGTTGCCGGCCGCGCTCGCCGCGTACGCGGGGGCCGGAGCGGGGGAGTACACCGTGCTCGCCGACCGGGCTGACGGAACCGTCGTGCGGTGCGGGGACACCGTGGTCAAGGCGCACGCGGGAGACAGCGACCCCGACGCGCTGGCGCTGCGGATGCGGATCGCCGCGCACCCGTCGCTGGCCGCGGCGCTACTGCCCCCGCTGCGGTCCGAGACCGGGTGGCTGCACGGCCGGCCCGTCTCCCTGTGGCCGTACGGCGCCCCGGTCGACCCGGACCACCCCGAAGACGCCCCCTGGGAGGCGGCCGCGCACCTCCTCGCCGCCCTGCACCAGATCCCCCTGCACCACCTGCCGACCCCGGTCCCACCCATGCGCGGCCCAGCCAAGGTAGCCCGAGCCCTACACCGCCTGGCCACGACCGTCCCGGCCTGCTCTGCCGCCCCGGCTGCCTCCGCAGTCCGGCCCGCGTCCGCCGTCCCGTCCGGGTCTGCCGTCCCGGCCGCCTCTGCCGTCCCGGCCGCCTCTGCCGCCCCGGCCAGGTCTGCCGTCCGGCCCGCGTCCGCCGCCCCGCCCGGGTCTGCCGTCCCGTCCCGCTCTGCAGTTCCGCCCGCTTCCGCTACCCCGGCCACGTCAGCTGCCTCGGCCGCCTTTGCCATCCCGGCCACGGCTGCTGCGCCGGCCGCCTCTGCCGCGCCCGCTGCACCGACCGGCCTCGCCGCGTCGGCCGCGTTCGCCATCCCGGCTACGTCCGCTGCAACGGCTGGCCGCGCCGCACCGGCCATTGCCGTCCCGGCTGCGCCCGCCGTCCCGGCCGGCTTCGCGGCGTTCGCTACGTCCGCTGCACTTGCCAGCCCCGCTGTACCGGCTGTTCCCGACGCCCGGGTCGCGGCCGCTGCGCATACTGGCCTCGCCGCCCAGGCTGACTCCGCCGCATCCGCCGCATCCGCCGCCCGAGCTGTTCCCGCCGCACCGGCCGACGCCGTTGTCTCGGCCGCGCCTGCTACGTCCGCTGCACCGACCGGCCTCGCGGCACCGGCCGTTGCCGCCGCACCGGCCGCCTACGCCGTCCCGGCCGAGTCGGCTGCACCGGCCGCCTCTGCCGCTTCGGTCGCTTCGGTCGACCCGGCCGTTCGCGCCTCGGCCGCGGCACCGGCCGACTCCGCGGCACCGGCCGACTCCGCGGCACCGGCCGCCTCCGCGGCACCGGCCGCCTCCGCGGCACCGGCCGAGTCGGCCGCACCGGCCGACTCCGCACCGGCGGGCCCCGCCGAAACGGCGGGCGACGACGCCGCCGCGGTGTGGGCCGCCGCTTGGACGTTGCCTGCCTGGGCTCGGGGGGAGGGGCCGGGCCCGGGTGGCGGCGGTGGGGTGCTCTGCCACGGGGACCTGCATCTGGGGCAGTTGGTCCGCACCGTCCCGGAGGGCGCCTGGCGGCTCATCGACATCGACGACCTCGGCCTCGGCGCCCCCGCCTGGGACCTCGCCCGGCCCGCGGCCTGGTACGCCGCCGGGCTGCTCGACCCCGGCACCTGGCTGCGCTTCCTCGACGCCTACCGCGCCGCCGGCGGCCCCGCGGCCGGTCCGCCCGGCGCGGACCCCTGGCCGGAACTCGACGTCCCCGCCCGCGCGCTCACCGTACAGACGGCGGCCCTGGCCCTCGCCAAATCGACACAAGAGGGACGCCGACTCGACGACGTGGAGCGGCTGATGGTGGATGCCTGTGTCCGAATAGCTGCCCTCCCGCCCCACTTGGAGCCGGACCCCGCGTCGTAGGGTGAGCGTCACGCCACCGGGCACAGATCCGGTGTCGACCCAGACGGCGAGGAGTTGACCGGTCATGCAGTGTCCGAAGTGTCACGCGATGATGCACACCTACAACCGCAACGGTGTCCAGATCGAGCAGTGCAGCGGTTGCCGCGGCATCTTCCTGGACTACGGCGAGCTCGAGGCGCTGACGCGTCTCGAGTCCCAGTACACCGCCCAGTACGGCCAGGTCCCGCCGCCCGCCGCGCCGCCGGCCCCGGCCCCGTACCCGGTCCAGCACGCGGCCCCGGCTCCGGCCTGGGGCGCCCCGCACCACGGCGGCCATGGTGGACACGGCCACCACGGTCACCACAAGGGCGGCTTCGGGCGGATGCTCTTCTCCTCGTGAGGAACGCGAAAGCCCCGGCCGTCGAGACGGCCGGGGCTTTCGGACAGTGCGCGATACTGGGATTGAACCAGTGACCTCTTCCGTGTCAGGGAAGCGCTCTCCCGCTGAGCTAATCGCGCGGGCACGGTATGAAACCGCAGGTGAAGAAGGTAATGCGGGTGGTGCAAGGTGCTGCGTGCGCGATACTGGGATTGAACCAGTGACCTCTTCCGTGTCAGGGAAGCGCTCTCCCGCT
>NZ_JBHWVJ010000029.1:52825-89013 GCF_042736725.1 Streptomyces sp. NPDC060028
GGATTGAACCAGTGACCTCTTCCGTGTCAGGGAAGCGCTCTCCCGCTGAGCTAATCGTCCTTGGAGGTGGAGACGGGATTTGAACCCGTGTAGACGGCTTTGCAGGCCGTTGCCTCGCCTCTCGGCCACTCCACCATGGAGCAAATGGGGGTTCTCGGGAAGATCCCCCATCTCAGAGCGGACGACGAGACTCGAACTCGCGACATCCACCTTGGCAAGGTGGTGCTCTACCAACTGAGCTACGTCCGCAGGTCACCGTGTTGGCTCCGGGGTTTACCCCCTTCGCTCCCTGGCGACGTGTTGAACTCTAGCGGATTCCCGGGCCAGCTCAAAAACGCGTTTCCGCAGCGTGCTGCCGCTCGATCACCTTGGGTCACCCGACGGTCACCTCACCGGTCACCCGACCGTCACCGCACCGGCGCCGTCGCGTCACCGGTCATAGACTCGCAGCCGTGCACGACCTGCCTCCTCTCGCCCGCTTCGGCGGCCTCCTCGCGACCGACCTCCGAGACGTCACCAGCGACCCCGCCGCCCTGGACTCCACCGGCTTCTGGGCGGTGACCGCCGACTTCGAAGGCCGGATGGTCTGCGCGCGCTTCGGGGACATACGCCCCGACCCCGTCCCCGCGCCCGTACCCGGGGCCTGGCTCGGCCCGGACGCCGACCAGTGGACCTCCTCCCTCGACCGCGCCGCCTACGTCGCCGGCGTACGCCGCATCCGCGAGCACATCGCGGCCGGCGAGGTCTACCAGGCCAACCTCTGCCGCGTGATGTCCGCGCCGCTGCCGGACCCCGCCGGAGCCGACGTGGACGCCCTCACGGCGCTGCTCGCCCGGGGCAATCCGGCCCCGTACGCAGGAACGATTCGGCTCCCGGCCCACGGCGTGGAGGTCGCCTCCGCCTCCCCCGAGCTGTACCTGCGCCGCGTCGGCCGCCACGTCGAGTCCGGGCCGATCAAGGGCACCGGGCGCACCGTGGCCGATCTCCTGCCCAAGGACCACGCCGAGAACGTGATGATCGTGGACCTCGTGCGCAACGACCTCGGCCGGGTCTGCTCCACCGGCTCGGTCACCGTCCCCGAACTGTGCGCCGTCGAGGAGCACCCGGGCCTGGTCCACCTCGTCTCCACCGTCAGCGGAGAACTCGCCGACGGCGTCGGCTGGCCCGAGCTGTTCGCCGCCACTTTCCCGCCCGGTTCCGTCACCGGCGCCCCGAAGTCCTCCGCGCTGCGGATCATCGAGGCCCTGGAGACCGTCCCGCGCGGCCCGTACTGCGGCGGCATCGGCTGGGTGGACGCGGACCGGGGCACCGCCGCCCTCGCCGTCGGCATCCGCACCTTCTGGATCGACCGCGAGGCCCCCGGAGGGCCCCGGCTGCTCTTCGGCACCGGCGCCGGCATCACCTGGGGCTCCGACCCCGACCGCGAGTGGGCCGAGACCGAGTTGAAGGCCGCCCGGCTGCTGCGGGTAGCGTCAGGGACGGCAGAGGCCCATGAGGTGAACGAGAGGACCGTACGGTGAGGATCTGGCTCGACGGAGCACTGAGGGACACCGACGACGCGAAGGTGTCCGTGTTCGACCACGGGCTGACCGTCGGCGACGGGGTCTTCGAGACGCTCAAGGCCGAGCGCGGCACGCCCTTCGCGCTCACCCGCCACCTGGCCCGGCTGACCCGCTCGGCCCGCGGGCTCGGCCTGCCCGACCCCGACCTCGACGAGGTGCGGCGCGCGTGCGCGGCCGTACTGGAGGCGAACCCGACGCCGTTCGGCCGGCTGCGCGTCACCTACACCGGCGGGGTCTCCCCGCTCGGCTCCGACCGCGGCGACGCCGGCCCGACGCTGATCGTCGCCCTCGCCGGCGCCAGCCGCCGCCCGGACACCACCGCGGTCATCACCGTTCCGTGGGTCCGCAACGAGCGCTCCGCCGTGGCGGGCCTGAAGAGCACCTCGTACGCGGAGAACGTCGTCGCGCTGGCCGCCGCCCACCGGGCCGACGCCTCCGAGGCGCTGTTCGCCAACACCGTCGGACGGCTCTGCGAGGGCACCGGGTCCAACGTCTTCGTCGTCCTCGACGGGGAACTGCACACCCCGCCCGTCGCCTCCGGCTGCCTCGACGGCATCACCCGTACCCTCGTCGCCGAGTGGGCCGGTGCCAAGGAGACCGACCTGCCCTTCGAGGCCCTCGAACAGGCCGAGGAGATCTTCCTGACCTCCTCGCTGCGCGATGTGCAGGCCGTCCACCGCATCGACGGCCGCGCGCTCGCCGCCGCCCCCGGGCCGGTCACGGCCGAGGCCATGCGGATCTTCGACGCCCGCGCCGCCGCGGACCACGATCCCCAACCCTGATACTCACTGTCGCGGCGGCCGCGGGGCGGGTAGAACTTCCCTTGATGACCACCACCCTGCGGCCCAGCGGGCCGCTTCAGCAGACCGCAAGCGGGGGCCGCTCGCGCCCGTACGAGATCCGCGTCAACAGCAGGCGCGTCGGAGCACTGCTGCTCGCCTCCGACACCCCCTTCGGGCCGACGGTCGGCGAGATCCGCGAGCTGGCCGTCGAGGAGCCCGACCGCCGGCGCGGCCGGGCCACCGTCGCCGCGCTCGCCGCCGAGGAGGTGCTGCGCGGCTGGGGCTGCCGCCGGGTCCGCAGCTCGGTACCGGCCGACTCGCCCGGGGGCCTGCACCTGGCATCCGCGCTCGGGTACGCCGAGTACAGCCGCAACATGGCCAAGGAACTCCCGGCCGAGCCGCCCGCGCTGTCCGAGGGGGTCACCGGCCGCCCGATGACCCCCGCCGAGTTCGAGGCCTGGCTCGCGCTGGCGCGCCGCAGCTACGCCGACGTCTGGATCGCCCGCGGGATGTCGGAGCAGGCCGCTCACGCGAAATCGGCGGCCGATCACGAGGACCTGCTGCCGCGGGGACTGGACACTCCGGGAGTCAGCCTCCGCGTCCTGCAGACGCGGGCGGGCGGCGAGACCGTCGGCCACCTGTGGCTGGCGCCGTCCGGCGAGGGCTCGTACGTCTTCGACGTCGAGGTGGCCGACGGGCACCGCCGCCGCGGGTACGGGCGCGACCTGATGCTCCTCGCGGAGGGGACCGCCCTGGCCGAGGGCCACCGGGTGCTCGGGCTGCACGTCTTCACCGACAACACCCCGGCCCTGCGGCTCTACGAGTCCCTCGGCTACCGGACGACCAACTTCAACTACGCGAAGGACCTGATCTAGTGCTGTGACCGGAAAGGTTCACCGCGTCGCGGCGCCCGGTACGGCGCCTCGCCGTGTTGTCGGACCGCGCAATTACGTCCAGTACGAGACGCGGTCCTCCGCCTTGCGATGCACCGCACCGGACACCGCGCCCCGGCAAACCTTTCCGGCCACAGCACTAGTCCGCGGCGAGCAGCCGGTCGGCGATCTCCTCGATGCGGGCGCGCAGGCCGTCCTGGCTCTTGCCGCCGTCCAGCTTCTGGCCGTCGATCACGTACGTCGGGGTGCCGCTCACGCCGATCGCCTTGCCCTCGGCCTGGTCGGCGTCCACGATCAGGATGTGCCGGCCGTCGATCAGCGCGGTGTCGAACTCCTCGGCGTCCAGACCCAGTTCGCGCGCCGCGTCCAGCAGGACCGGCTCGCCGCGCTCACCGAGCTCCGCGGTGCGGGCGAGCACGGCCTCCACGTACGGCCACCCCTGCCCCTGCTCCAGGGCCTCCTCGGCGGCCTGCGCCGCGGCGAAGGCGTGCTTGTGCTTCTCCAGCGGGAAGTGGCGCAGGCGGATGTCCAGCCGGTCGCCGTAGCGGGCGCGCAGGGCCCGTACGTCGTCCAGGGCGCTGTGGCAGTCCGGGCACTGGAGTTCGCACCAGACGTCGAGGATCACGGAATCGGTCATACGCACAGTCTCCCAGCCCCCGGCCGCCCGCACCGACCAGGACCGGGACCCGGGACCGGGACCTGGGGATGAGGGCCGACCCCGAGATCTCCCGGAGATCGGCGCCGCGGGCGCCCGGGGCATGGCCGGTACGGCCGCGTCCGGTGCAGGATGGAAGGGGACAGATCGCCCAGTCGTCGAACACCGGAGGACCGCATGCTTGCCGAGACCATCTGCTCCGCGGTGTCCGCGGCGGGCCTGGGCATCGCCGCGCTGACCGCGTACCGCAGGCGTTTTCTCGCCGCCACGCGGATCACGGCGTACGCGCTGGTCCCCGTCGGCCTGGTGATGACCGGTGTCGTGGAGTGGGTGTCCAAGATCGCCTTCAAGCCGTCGATCTGGGTCGGCTTCGGGGTGCTGGGACTGGCCTGGCTGCTCTTCATGGTGACCCGTGTCATCGAGCGCCGAGGCCTCGGCACGTCCGAGAAGGCCGAGAAGACCGAGAAGCCGGCCAAGGCCGCCAAGGCCGGCGCCGGCCGCGAGGCCGTGGCCCCGACCGCCTCCGCCCCCTCGCTCGGCGCCGGCTCCCGCCCGCAGTCCACCGCCCGGCAGAACGCCCCGGCCGCCCCGGCGGAGGACTTCTCCGACATCGAGGCGATCCTCAAGAAGCACGGCATCTGAATCCCGCGGGCCAATCTCACGGAATCTGACGAAGTCCCGCACAGATCTTGGCGTGTTGAGGGGCGAACCGGGGTGCGCTGCGTCATCATCGCCCCGACATGCTCGACACATCGCAGGGTGAGCCGTCCGTTCCCGCGCCGGCTCCCGCTCCCGTCGCCGAAAAGCCGCGAGGCTGCCTCTTCGCGCTCTCCCAGCCGCCCCTGATGATCTTCCTAGGGGTGATCGGCACCCTGTTGCTGCTGGCCGCCGTGCACGACCTCTTCGTGCTCTGACTCGGCTTCCTTGCGCCGGGCCCGGTAGGCCGCGACGTGCAGCCGGTTCCCGCAGGTGCGGCTGTCGCAGTAGCGCCGCGAACGGTTGCGGGACAGGTCGACGAAGGCGCGCCGGCAGTCGGGGGCCTCGCAACGGCGCAGCCGCTCCTGCTCCCCGGAGACCACGATGAAGGCCAGCGCCATGCCGCCGTCGGCCGCCAGGTGGTCGCCCACCGAGGCGCCGGGCGCGAAGTAGTGCACGTGCCAGTCGTAGCCGTCGTGGTCGGTCAGCTGCGGGGTGGTGCCGGCCGTGGCGACCAGCTCGTTGATCAGCGCGGCAGCCACGCGCGGGTTCGGCGATGCGAACACCTGGGCGAACTTCCCGCGTACCGCACGCACCCCGGCCAGATCGCGGGCGCCGAGGTCGCCGACGTCGCTGATCGCGAACTCGTGGACGAAGCCGCGCAGCGCGCTCACGTCCGCCAGCCCGTCGGGCTGGTCCGTCTCGGCCGCGGTGTTCACCAGCGCGACGACGACGTCGAGCGCGCGACGGGTGTCGTGGGGGATCTGCACGGGGTCTCCCTCAAGGGCCGGGCCTGCGGCGACTGGCTGCTGCCGCCGCTGGGGGCCGACTCTAGCGGGTCCCTTCCCGGTGGGCCCCCGGCACAGCGCACGGGCGCCGTCCCCGCGGTTGGCTTCCGCGGGAACAGCGCCGGCACTCACGTATGTGGTTGTCCGCGCCACACCGTCGCCCCGAGTCGGACGGTGTCGAGCGGCTGTAGGCCTGGCTCAGCTTTCGGCCAGGATGTGGGAGAGCTCCTTGTCGAGGTCGAAGTGCCGGTGCTCGGTCCCGGGTGGGACCGCGGCGTCCGTCCGCTTGAGGAACGACTCGAGTGCTCGGGCGGGTGCTTCGAGCAGTGCTTCTCCCTCCGGTGAGCTCAGGGCGATGCAGACGACGCCCTGACCGTGGCTGCGGGACGGCCAGACGCGGACGTCGCCGGTACCGGTGGGCCGGTGGAGGCCCTCCGCGAGGAGGTCGCGGGCGAATACCCACTCGACCGTCTCCTCGGCTCCGGTGTGGAAGGTGGCGTGCACGGCGTAGGGATCGGCCGTGTCATACCGCAGGCCCGCAGGTACAGGCAGTGAGGACTCGCTCGACACAACGAGGCGCAGGTGCAGCTCGCAGCTGACCGTGGTGTTCATAAGCGCCAGGGCCTTTCGCTCAGTGTGCGCTCGGGGATTCGCACGTCGGCGAAATCGACATGCCACCTACGGTGCCGTTGTAAACCCCTCTGACCGTTTTGCGGACCTCTGGGTCCCTCGGACGGCGGATCCAAACGCCCATTCACGTGTGCTTCCGGCTCGGGTAGATTCGACCCCATGAACACGGGGAGTGACCGCGAGACCAATGAGTCCGCAGCCGAGGAATCCACCGCGGACGAGGCCACCGCAGACAAGGCCGCCGCGCAGCCCGCGCAGGAGGCCCCGCACGTATCGAAGGCGCCCGCATTCATCCAGGCCCGCCGCGGTCTGCACCTGAGCTGGCAGGTCGGCGTCTTCGTCGTCGGCCTCGTCGTCATCGGCGCCGGCATCGCCATGCTGGTGCTGCCCGGCCCGGGCTGGGTGGCGATCTTCGCGGGGCTCGCGATCTGGGCCACCGAGTTCGCCTGGGCGCACCTCGTCCTGCGCTGGACGAAGCGCAAGGTCACCGAGGCCGCGCAGAAGGCGCTCGACCCGAAGGTCCGCCGCCGCAACATCATCCTGACCAGCGTGGGCCTCGTCATCGCGGGCGCGCTGATCGGTTTCTACCTGTGGAAGTACGGGCTCGTGATGCCCTGGAACCTCCGGGACCAGTGACCGGCTCGTGGTGAAAGAGCACCGCTGACATGGGGTAATGTTTGCGGTGCGTCCGGGCGATTAGCTCAGTGGGAGAGCACTTCGTTCACACCGAAGGGGTCACTGGTTCGAACCCAGTATCGCCCACCCGGATCAAAGGCCCGGAGACTCCATGGAGTCTCCGGGCCTTTGGCGTTCCCGCGTCATCTGCGGGGATCCGCGGGCCCCCGCGGTCATCCGCGCCGCCCGCGTCACCCCAGGCGGCCGAGCGCCTCCCGCAGCCGTCGGGCATCGCGCAGCCGCTTCTCGTACGTCGCGCCCACCACCAGCAGCAGCAGGCCCGCCAGCGCCGGCGGCAGCCAGCGGGGGAGCGCGTCGACCACCTGGACCACGTACGGGGCCAGCTCGTGCACCGCCACCGCCGCCAGGGTGGCGCCGCCCAGCACCAGAGGGGCCTGCAGCCGGCTCCGGGCGCCCGCCAGGGTCACCGCCAGCGCCGCCACCCCCAGCAGCAGCGGGCGCGGCCAGTACGGGTCGCCCCACACCGCGAGCAGGCTCGGCAGCGCCGTCGCCGCCAGACCCGGGCCGTACGCGGTCCACGACGAGGCCCGCGGATCCTTGCGGCGGCGTACGAGGCCCACCGCGAGCGCCGCCGCCGTGACGGGCAGGGAGTAGGCCTCCGGCACCCCGACCCCGGACGCGGCCAGCCGCACCCAGGTCGCCGCGAGGAGCAGGGCCCCGGCCGCCCAGCCCGCCGAGCGGCGCTCCGGCCGCACCGCCGCGCCCGCGCACACCACCCCGGCCAGCGCCAGGACCAGCGCGAGCACCGGAGCCTCCCCGGCCGCCAGGGCCAGGGCGAGCACCCCGGCGGCGCCCGCCGCGGCCTCCGCCGGGACCCGCACCGCACCCAGCCGGGGCCCGAGCGCCGCCACCGCCGCGGGGACCGCCAACAGCGGCGGCGCCCACCACGCCACCGGACGGCCCGGCACCGCGCCCAGCGCCACCAGCAGACCCGCGGCGCACGCCACGGCGAGCACCGCCGCCCCGGACCTGGCCCACACCGCACCGCGCCCGTACGCCGCTCCCGCGGCGCAGGAGACCCCCAGCGCCCCCAGCACCGCGAAGGTGGCCAGGCGGCCGTCCAGGGCCGCCACGGACACGTTCACGGCCCCCAGCAGCGCGCACACGCCCGCCGCGATCCCGGGCGCCCTGCCGACGCCGACGCCGACGCCGCCGCCTGCGGCCGCCGACCGCAGCGCGAGCACCCCCGCCGCCGCCGTCACCACGAGCTGCGCCGCGAACGCCGCGCCCGCCGGGACCCCGAGCAGGAGCGGCGCCGGGAACAGCGCCGCCCAGCCCAGCGCCACCGCCGCGGCCCCCGGCTCCGGGCGGCCCGCCAGCGCGCGGACCAGCCACCAGGCCGCCGCGGCCGTCAGCAGCAGGACCACCGGCGCGGCCGCCCCGGGCTGGTAGGGCGCCGCGGGCGGGGTCGTCGCCGCCCACACCTGGTCCAGCACCCGCAGCCGGGCCGCCAGCGCCGCCGCCACCGAGGCCAGCGCCCACACCGCCGCCAGCGCGGCCACCCCCGCGCCCGCCCCGGCCAGGCCGCGCCGTACCGCCTCCGGGAGCGCCCGGGCCCGTACCGCCCCCAGCAGCGCCAGCGCCACCAGCAGATAGGCCACCACCGCCCAGCCCGGCTCCAGCGCGGGCCGCGCCGGGCCGCCCAGCGCCGCCACCGCCGCCAGGCCGCCCGCCGCCGCGGCCGGCCACGCCCCTGCCGCCCGCCAGGCCACCGCCACCCCGAGCGCGGCCACCGCGCCCAGCAGCGCCGACGGGGCCAGGGCCTGCGCGGCGAAGGCCGCGCCCGCCGACTCCGAGAGGCCGATCAGCAGCGCCCCCGCGCCGGCCACCGCCGCGGCCGCCCACGCCAGCCCCGCCCGCGCTCGCCCCCGGACGGCCAGGGCCGCGTCCAGCCCGGCCGTCGCCAGCAGTGCCCAGCCGATCCCCACCGGGCCCGCCGCCGCGGCCAGCGCGGCCAGCGGCAGCGGGAGCTGCGCCGTCAGCAGCGCCGTCGGCAGCGGGAGCCGCAGCCCCGGCAGCGCCATCCCGTACCCGGCCCACACCGCGGCCAGCACGGCGGCCGCGCCCGCCGCGTACGCCATGCCGTCGGTGCCCGGCACGGCGACCACGTACAGCGCGTATGCGTCCAGCACCGTCAGCAGCAGCCCGACGGCCGCCACCGACTCGGCGGTCGAGCGCAGCGCGCGGCGCAGCAGGAACCAGGGCGTGCCCAGCGCCGTCGCCGTCACCGCGGCGAGCACCGCCGAGCGCCCGACGATGCCCAGAGAGCCCCAGCTGACCAGGGTGAACGCCAGCGCGGCCACGGCCAGCAGCACCGCGCCCAGGGCCAGCAGCACGTTCTGCGCACCGGGCGCCGAGGCCTCCTTGGCCGGGCCGGGAGTCCCCGGGGGCGCCCAGAGCGGCGCGGGCCCGCTCAGCAGCCACTGCCGGCGGCCGAGCAAGAACGTCCGGCGGGCGTCGAGTTGAGCCAGTTCGCGGTCGATGAGCGCCAGCTCCTCGGCCGGCGGCAGGGGCGTTTCCATGGTGCGCAGTGTGGCGCCCGTCACGCCGTCAGGACATGGGTGCGCGTACTCATCTCACGTACTCATCTCCCCCGCTCATCCCGCACCGAGTACGCACGGAAACGGGGGAGTCGGCGGTGCGCGGCCGCCCGGCGCGGCAGACTGGAGCCATGGACCGGACCCGACGGGAGCGCTGGACCCGCTACCGCTTCCGCAGCGTGTGGGACCTCGACGCCCCCGCCGCGAGGGTCTACGCCGCGCTGGAGCGCCCCGAGGAGTACCCCCGCTGGTGGCCGCAGATCCGCGGGGTCGGCGCCACCGGCCCGGGGGATGGGCGCAGCGGCAGCGCGCTCATCCGCTCCGCCCTGCCGTTCACCCTGCGCGTGACCGCCACCGAACTGCTCCGCGACCCCGCCCGGGGAGTCCTGGAGGTGGCGCTGCACGGCGATCTCGACGGCTGGGCACGGTGGACCGTACGGCCGCGCGTCGGACCGGGAGGGCGCGGCGGGCCGCGGACGCGCGCGCTCTACGAGCAGGAGGTCGAGGTGCGCAGGCCGCTGATGCGGTGGCTCGCGCTCCCCGGACGGCCGGTCTTCCGGCTCAACCACGCCCTGATGATGCGGGCCGGGCGGCGCGGACTCGCGGCCCGCCTGGGAGCCGGGCCGCAAGCGGTTTGAACCAGCCCCAAGGCTTCTGTATTGTTCAGTCCGTTCCCGGGCGATTAGCTCAGCGGGAGAGCACTTCGTTCACACCGAAGGGGTCACTGGTTCGATCCCAGTATCGCCCACCGGGACAGGCCGGTCCGTCTGCTGACGGACCGGCCTTCCGCATTTCCCGGCCCGTGGCCCTGTCCGGCCCGCGGCACCGTCCGGACGGCCGGCTCACGCCGCCGTCGACAACCCCGGCCGCAGCGGCCAGTGCGGATCCACCGACTCCGGCGTGCCCTGCCGCGTGAACCAGGCCTGGAGCCCGCGCGCCTGGGCGGCGTGCCACACCTGCTGCAGCGTGTGCAGTTCGGCCGGCGTCAGCCGCTCGAGGCGGCCCGCGAACCGCCGCCCCACCGCCCGTACGAGCTCCAGCGAGGCCAGCGCGTCCGCCCCCGCGTCGTGGGCCGCGGCCAGCTCTATCCCGTAGTGCGCGCACAGGTCCGTCAGCGTCCGGCGGCCCTTGCGGTACCGGTCCAGATGCTTGTCCAGCACCCGCGGATCCAGCACCGTCAGCGGGCGGTTGTCCAGGTACCGGGCCAGCGAGGACGCCCGGTGCCGGCGCAACTCCCGGTCCAGCAGGGTCAGGTCGAACGGCGCGTTCATCACCACCACCGGCCGCCCCGCGGTCTGCTGCTCGCCCAGCGCGCGGGCTATCTCCTCCACCACCGGCGCCGGCCAACGGCCGTTGCGCTGGAGGTGCTCATCGGTCAGACCGTGCACTTCCGTGGCCCCCGGGGGGACCGGGATGCCGGGATTGACCAGCCAGCGCGTGGCGCGGACCCGGCCGCCCGCGCACTCCTGCACGATGAGCGCGGCGGACACGATCCGGTCCTCCTCCACGTCCACCCCGGTCGTCTCCGTGTCGAATGCGGCCAGCGGACCCTCGTACCAGCGTGTCATGGCGAACTCCTCGTCCCCGGTCGGCAGATGGGAGGCACCCGGGCGCCGCCGCCTCGGAACGTGCCACCCTTGCCCGAATCGGTGATACCCGGGCTGTTTGCCCCGTACGCCGTTTGCGGGCACCCGGGTGCGGAGACAACTTCCCTGGGGGACCGCACACATGACCGGTCGTCACCCCGCCCATCACCCACGGCAGAGCCCACAAGGCATGGGGAGCCGGCCATGGCGCTCGCGCAGTCCGAACCGGGCGGGGTGCCGGCGTTGCAGATCGATCCGCGGACCGACGCGCGGACCGGACCGCTGCGCGGGACACTCGCCACCACCGCCTGTATGGAGACCCTCCAGGTGGGATACCTGCACGCCGTCGCCGCCGCGGCCGGCTGCTCCCTCTCCCAGCCCTTTCCGGACAACGGCATCGACTGGCACGTCAGCCACGGCGCGCCCGAGCACGTCGTGGACGACGAGGTCACCGTCAAGGTGCAGCTGAAGGCGACCTACCAGATACCGCCCAGGCCGGCCGGGGCGACCTTCGGCTTCACCCTCGACAACGAGCACCTGGTGAAGCTGGCCCGCACGCCGGTCGCCGTCCACAAGATCCTCGTCGTGATGCTCGTACCGCGAGAGCGCGAGCAGTGGATCGGCGCCGGGCACGACCGGCTCGACCTGCGGCACTGCTGCTACTGGACCAATCTCGCCGGGCACCCCGTGACCGGCCGGCGCCGGACCACCGTACGGATACCCACCGCGCGGATCTTCGACGACCGGGCGCTGTGCGAGATCATGACCCGGGTCGGGTCGGGAGGGACACCTTGATGAACTGGCACTCACCGCACCTGGAGCCTTTGTCGTCCCCGGAGTTCGACTCGGGAACCCCGGACCCCGCGCAGGTCGATCCGGCGGTGCTGGGCGCGCTCCTGCGCCGGCACGGCTGGCTGCGGCGCGGTGGGGCCGTCGGCCGGTACGGGCGCTGGACCCCGCCCACCGGCCACCCGGCGGGCAGCGGCGGCACCAGCCTGCTCGTCCCCGAGAGCCGCACCTTCCCCGACTGCGCCGACCTGCTGGAGGAGGCGCTGACCGCGCTCTCGCGCAGCGCGCTGCCGTCGGCGCGGGAGGTCCTGTACGGCCTGAGCGTGCCGAGCGACGAGGTCCGCTGGGAGCGGCAGATCCCCGAAGGGGCGCACGCGCTCCAGGGCGAGGCCGACTGGACGCTGCAGGAACAGCTGCGCTCGGCCGCCCGCCAACTGCTGCTGGCGGGGGCGCTCGCCGAACGGGCGCGGGCCGGCTACCACGGCGCGCGCCACCGCGGCCAGGCCGAACGGGCGCTGGATGGGGTCCTGGTGGGGCCCGCCCCCGGCGGGCGGCGGCTGACCGCGTACGTTCCGGTGGACGGGGGGCGAGGGACCGTGACGCGGCTGCACCACGCCCTGCACGCGGCCCGCGAGGCCGTGGACTACCAGCGGGCCACGGGCGGCATGGAGGCCTTCGACGCCGCGGTGGAGGCCGGGGTCAGCCGGGAGTTGGCCGACGCGCTGATCGCGCTGGTCCGGGGCTCGGAGGGGGCCCGGGTCGCGCTGGCCTGGGCGCCGGCGGCCGGGGTCCCGGCGGGGTGCGCGGCCCGGCCCGAGCCGGTGGAGTTCTCGCCCGGGGACCTGCCGGTGCTGCGGGAGGCCGCCGCCCGGTACACGCGGGCCGAGCCGGCGGTCCCGGTGCGGGTGGCGGGGGCCGTGGTCCGGATGCGGCGCTCGGCGCCGGGCGGCGGGGGCACGGTGCGGCTGCGGGTGCTGGCCGGGGCGGAGATCCCGTACATCCGGGCGGTGCTCGACGAGGAGTCGTACCGCGTGGCGGGACACGCGCACCTGGTGGGGCTGCCGATCCGGGTCAGCGGCCGGCTCCAGCGGCGGGGCGGGTTCCGGCGACTGACCGACGCCACGGATGTGACGCCGGTGCCGTTGGACGAGGTGGAGCGGGACCGGCTCATGAAGTCGCTGGACGACGCGTTCGATCCTGCGGACGTGCTGCCGTCCGACGACTAGCTAGTGCTGGGTGCGGCGGCGCGCGCCCGCAGGGGGTGACGCGTGAAGGCGGCCATCACCAGGCCCGGGACGGGGGAGAAGTCCGCGCCGCGGACGAAGCCCAGGCGTTCGTACAGGGTCACCGCGGGGGCGTTGGCCGCGCCGGTGGTGACCGTGACGGAGCGGTTCGGGAAGGCCTCGGCCAGCAGGTGGCCCATCAGCAGCGAGCCGACGCCCCGGCGGAACCAGGCCGGGTCCACGCAGAGCCGGTCGACGGACACGGAGCCGTCGGCCGCCTCCTTCCAGGCGAGGAAGCCGGCGATCTCGCCCTCCCCGGACACGGCTCCGAGCCACACGAGCGGCCGCTCCCGCATCTGCTCCAGACTCTCGTGCAGGTGCGGGATGTCGAAACCGATGAGCTCCGCCTCCACGGCGTACGCGGCCCGGCCGATCCGGTGCACGGCCGCGGCGGTGGCATCGTCGGTCTGGTCCAGCGCTACGAGGTGCACGCTCGGCATACGGGTCCCTTCGGGTCATCGGTCGGACCACGCCCACGCTATCCGGGGCGCCCGGCAGCCCGGGGGCGACAACCGTTTAGCGGCTCAGCCACTCCGCTCGGTACGATTCAGACGCGCAGTGTTCGCTCGCGCACCCCCTGAGTCAGGAGAGACCGGTGTCAGACGTCCGTGTGATCATCCAACGCGATTCCGAGCGGGACGAGCGCGTGGTGGCCACGGGCACTACGGCGGCGGAGCTCTTCGCCGGCGAGCGCACCATCGTCGCCGCGCGCATCGCAGGTGAGCTGAAGGACCTCGCGTACGAGGTGAAGGACGGCGAGACCGTCGAGCCGGTGGAGATCTCCTCCGAGGACGGCCTGAACATCCTGCGCCACTCGACCGCGCACGTCATGGCGCAGGCCGTACAGGAGCTCTTCCCCGAGGCCAAGCTGGGCATCGGCCCGCCGGTCAGGGACGGCTTCTACTACGACTTCGACGTGGCGAAGCCCTTCACCCCCGATGACCTCAAGGTCATCGAGAAGAAGATGCAGGAGATCCAGAAGCGCGGCCAGCGCTTCTCCCGCCGCGTCGTCACCGACGAGGCGGCCCGCGAGGAGCTCGCGGACGAGCCGTACAAGCTGGAGCTCATCGGCATCAAGGGCTCCGCGTCCACCGACGACGGCGCCGACGTCGAGGTGGGCGGCGGCGAGCTGACCATCTACGACAACCTGGACGCCAAGACCGGTGACCTGTGCTGGAAGGACCTCTGCCGCGGTCCCCACCTGCCCACCACCCGCAACATTCCGGCGTTCAAGCTCATGCGCAATGCCGCCGCCTACTGGCGCGGCAGCGAGAAGAACCCGATGCTCCAGCGCATCTACGGCACCGCGTGGCCGTCGAAGGAGGAGCTGAAGGCGCACCTCGACTTCCTCGCCGAGGCCGAGAAGCGCGACCACCGCAAGCTCGGCAACGAGCTGGACCTCTTCTCCATCCCGGACGAGATCGGCTCCGGCCTCGCCGTCTTCCACCCGCGCGGCGGCATCATCCGCCGCACCATGGAGGACTACTCGCGCCGCCGGCACGAGGAGGAGGGCTACGAGTTCGTCTACTCCCCGCACGCCACCAAGGGCGCGCTCTTCGAGAAGAGCGGCCACCTGGACTGGTACGCGGAGGGCATGTACCCCCCCATGCAGCTCGACGGTGGTACCGACTACTACCTCAAGCCCATGAACTGCCCGATGCACAACCTGATCTTCGACGCGCGCGGCCGCAGCTACCGCGAACTGCCGCTGCGGCTGTTCGAGTTCGGCACCGTGTACCGGTACGAGAAGTCCGGCGTCGTGCACGGCCTGACCCGCGCCCGGGGCTTCACCCAGGACGACGCGCACATCTACTGCACCCGTGAGCAGATGGCGGAGGAGCTCGACCGCACGCTCACCTTCGTGCTGAACCTGCTGCGCGACTACGGTCTGACCGACTTCTACCTGGAGCTGTCGACCAAGGACCCGGAGAAGTTCGTCGGCTCGGACGAGGTGTGGGAGGAGGCCACCGCCGTCCTCCAGCAGGTCGCCGAGAAGCAGGGGCTCCCCCTGACCCCCGACCCGGGCGGCGCGGCCTTCTACGGCCCGAAGATCTCGGTGCAGGCGCGGGACGCCATCGGCCGTACCTGGCAGATGTCGACCGTCCAGCTCGACTTCAACCTGCCGGAGCGCTTCGACCTGGAGTACACCGCGGCCGACGGCTCGCGCCAGCGCCCGGTCATGATCCACCGCGCGCTGTTCGGGTCGATCGAGCGGTTCTTCGCCGTGCTGCTGGAGCACTACGCGGGCGCCATGCCGCCGTGGCTGGCCCCGGTCCAGGCGGTCGGCATCCCGATCGGCGACGGGCACGTGGAGTACCTGCAGGAGTTCGCCGCCGAGGCGAAGAAGAAGGGCCTGCGGGTCGAGGTGGACGCCTCCTCCGACCGCATGCAGAAGAAGATCCGCAACCACCAGAAGCTCAAGGTCCCGTTCATGATCATCGTCGGTGACGAGGACATGGCCGCGGGCACCGTCTCCTTCCGCTACCGCGACGGTTCGCAGGAGAACGGCATCGCCAAGGACGAGGCGCTGGCCAAGCTGGCGAAGGTCGTCGCGGACCGCGTCCAGGTCTGACCGGTACGCTGCGGGCCCCCGGGAAGTGATCACTTTCCGGGGGCCTTCCTCGTCCCCGCGGGCAAGGTCATATGCTGCTTCTCATGACGACTGAGCCGGAGCAGCAGATCGGTGTGGGCACGCAGGACGCGTTCCAGCGTCTGTGGACGCCCCACCGGATGGCCTATATCCAGGGCGAGAACAAGCCGACCGGCCCCGAGGCCGGAGACGGCTGTCCCTTCTGCGGGATTCCGGAGATGTCCGACCAGGACGGGCTGGTCGTGGCCCGCGGCAAGCACGTCTACGCGGTGCTCAACCTCTACCCGTACAACGGCGGCCACCTCATGGTCGTCCCGTACCGGCACGTCGCCGACTACACCGAGCTCGACACCCCCGAGACCGTCGAGCTCGCGGACCTCACCAAGCGGGCCATGGTCGCGCTGCGCAAGGCTTCGGGTGCGCACGGCTTCAACATCGGCATGAACCAGGGCGCCGCCGCCGGGGCCGGCATCGCCGCGCACCTGCACCAGCACATCGTCCCCCGCTGGGGCGGCGACACGAACTTCATGCCGGTCGTCGGGCACACCAAGGTGCTGCCGCAACTGCTCGCGGACACCCGGCAGATGCTCGCCGACGCCTGGCCCGTCGACTGAGACCGGAAGGGACCGCCCCGAAGCACTCTTCCCGGGCGGTCCTTTTTCGCTAGTGCGCGCGGGCCTCGCGCCAGGTCCGCAGTACGTCCTCGACGTCGAACTCGGTGAGGTTCAGGGGCGGTCCCGGCGGCGGCATGCGCAGTGCCGCACGGATCTTCTCGTTGACCTCCGTGAGGACGGCCCGCACCTGGCGCTCGGAAGGCGCCGCGCGGGCCGCCTCCAAGGCGTCCTCGGCCTCCTTGCGCAGCGCGAGCGCCGGCGGCAGGGAGGAGAAGCCCTCGCGGTGCATCTTCCCCTTGATCCACCACAGCTCGTCGTAGGGGGCGTCGAGGGAGGCCAGCGGCTTGCCGAAGCCCGGCAGGCTCTCGAACTCGCCGCGGTCGGCGGATTCTCTGATCTGCCGGTCCACCCAGGACTCGAAGCTGACGCCCGGCGGCTTGCGCTCGGTCATGGCCCCTCCTCGTCGGTCGTCTGCGCCTCCAGCCTACCCACAGCGCCTACGCACGGCGCTACGCGTCGTACGCGTCCGCCTTGCGCGGGGCCGCCTCCTGGACCATGCCGCTGACGATCATCGAGCGGTTGGTGAAGCGGTCCACATCGGCGCCGTTCTCCTCCAGGACCCGTAGCGCGGCCGTGTGCACCGCCCGCAGTACCGGTGTGGCCGCGCGCATCGCGTCGTCCGCCATGAAGCGGTGCCGCCAGGGCTGGCCCGCCCACACGTGCCGGACCCCGAAGGGCTCCGGCAGGCCGAGCTTGCCCCCGAGGAAGTCGAGGATCGGCGGGTACCAGGTGAGCGGTGCCCGCACGGCGAGGCGTACGACCTCGTTGGCGTCCACCAGCGGCAGCGGGCGCTCCACGGTCTCCCAGAAGCGGATGGACTTCGGGACCTCGATGACGGGCGGCTTCGACTTGGTGGTGAACAGGCCGTGCACGGGGCCGAGCGCGTGGCCCGTGACCTCCACGCGCAGGGTCTTGTAGAGCACGGTCACGGTCACCAGCATCGTGATCACGAGCTGGCCGTCCCACAGCGGGTACTGGATGCCGAGGTAGTGCCGGTTGCCCGCGCTGAACTGCTGCTCGTTGCAGATCCGGGTGATCTCGTGCGGCTTGATCAGGAAGGTGTCCACGTCCGCGCCGGTGGGGCGGGCCACCTCCTTGGCGCCTTCGCCGACCGGGGTGACGACCCAGTGCTGGATCGAGGCGGGCGGGAAGCCGCCGGTGTGCAGGGGTCCGCGCTCCAGCTTGCGCAGCTGGGTGTCGATGGCGCGTATGACGTCCCAGCTGCGGAAGGGATGGATCTCGGCGCCCTCCGCCTTGGGGGCCAGCTCCTCGGCCATCTGCCAGCTGCCCCACCGGGTGCCCATGCCGAGTATGCCCTTGGGGCCGGCGTAGAAGACGGAGTTGCTGCGGTCCTCGGCGGTGAGCTTGGCCAGGGAGTGGCGCAGGTCCTCGCGGGCCTTCTCGTCGGGGTTGCCGGGGACCGCCTCGGGGATCTTGGCGGCGACGCCGCCACCCGAGAGCAGGCCGTCCCAGCGCGAGCGCATGTCCTCGGCGGTGGCCTCGCAGAGCCGCCGGGCCAGCGCCCAGCCGATGGCCGGTGCGATGATCATGCCGCGCAGGTAGAGGCCGAGGAATCCGGTCAGCGGCAGCCGGAACATCAGTACGGCGACCAGGACGGCGACGCCGACGAGGAGCAGGGTGCCCATCCAGGAGGATCGCTTGCCCTTGCCGGAGGACAGCATCTTGCGGACCTGGAACAGGCCGAGCCACAGCAGCAGGCCGGGCAGGAAGAGCACCCCGCAGACCAGCATGATCAGCCGGAGCTTGCCGTCCCGCTCCTTGCGGATGCGGGAGGCGGCCAGGCAGTGCTCGACGACGGTCTGCGGGTCGGCGCCGAAGGACTGGATGAGCGGTTTGCGGCCGGCGCCGAGGGTGCGGGCCTCGACGGCACGGCAGAAGGCCTCGCCGAGGTTGGGTTCGAAGAGGGAGATCTTGCCCGGCTTGACCGTCGACTCGTGGTACTCGTTGTTGGCCTCGAGTATGGAGGCCAGCGGACTGTCGCGGTACGCGGCCGACGCGAGGGCGTTGGTCGCCGCGGTCTGGCCGCCGCCGCCCTGGAGAGGAATCTGTGCCCCGGGCCTGAAGTCGAATCCGTCGTCCGCCACCGCTGCCCCCATCGCTGTGCGTTCGTGCTCTTTGTCGCGCCGACGAGCCTATCGGCGGATCTCTCCCCATGGTCATGGGACAGGGAAATGCCGCCCACCGCAAGCGGGTTGGGTGGGCGGCTGGTGTGATGTTATGTCAGTTGCCGCCCCTTCTCTTCGTGTTCGCGCAGCTTGTCCGCGATCTGTGGCGGCATCGGCTCGTGGCGGGCGTACGCGCGGCTGAACAGTCCGGTGCCGTGCGAGACGGAGCGCAGCTCGACCGCGTACCGGCCGATCTCGATCTCCGGGATCTCCGCCTGCACCCGCGTGCGGCCGGGGCCGGCCTGATCGGAGCCGACGACGCGGCCACGGCGGCCGGCCAGGTCGCTCATGACGGCGCCCACGTACTCGTCGGGGACGAGGACGGACAGCTCGGCGACCGGTTCGAGGAGGTGGATGGCGGCCTCGGCGGCGGCCTCGCGCAGGGCGAGGGCGCCGGCGGTCTGGAAGGCGGCGTCGGAGGAGTCCACCGAGTGCGCCTTCCCGTCGAGCAGCGTGATGCGTACGTCGACCAGCGGGTAGCCGGCCGCGACCCCGCGGGCGGCCTGGGTGCGTACGCCCTTCTCGACGGACGGGATGAACTGGCGCGGGACGGCTCCGCCGACGACCTTGTCGACGAACTCGATGCCGCTGCCGGCCGGGAGCGGCTCGACCTCGATCTCGCAGATGGCGAACTGGCCGTGGCCTCCGGACTGTTTGACGTGCCGGCCGCGCCCGGCGGCCTTGGCGCCGAAGGTCTCGCGCAGGCTCACCTTGTGCGGGACGGCGTCGACCTGGACCCCGTAGCGGGTGCGCAGCCGTTCGAGGGCCAGGTCCTGGTGGGCCTCGCCCAGGCACCACAGGACGACCTGGTGGGTGTGCGGGTTCTGCTCCAGGCGCATCGTGGGGTCCTCGGCGACCAGGCGGGACAGGCCCTGGGAGAGCTTGTCCTCGTCGGCCTTGCTGTGGGCCTCGATGGCGAGGGGGAGCAGCGGGTCGGGCATGGACCAGGCCTCCATGAGGAGGGGCCGGTCCTTCGCGGAGAGGGTGTCGCCGGTCTCGGCGCGGGTGAGTTTGGCGACGCAGGCCAGGTCGCCGGCGATGCACCGGTCGAGGCTGCGCTGCTGTTTGCCGAAGGGGGAGGTGAGGGTGCCGATGCGTTCGTCGAGATCGTGGTCCTCGTGCCCGCGGTCGGCGAGGCCGTGCCCGCTGACGTGGACGGTCTCGTCGGGGTGCAGGGTCCCGGAGAAGACGCGGACGAGGGAGACGCGGCCGACGTAGGGATCGGAGGAGGTCTTGACGACCTCGGCGACGAGCGGGCCGTCCGGGTCGCAGGTGACGGCGGGGCGTTCGGCGCCGTCGGGGGTGGTGACGGTGACGGGGGCGCGCTCCAGGGGGGTGGGGAAGCCGCCGGTGATCAGTTCCAGGAGTTCGACGGTGCCCAGGCCCTGGCGGCCGCCTTCGGCGGCGGGGGCGGCCATCAGGACGGGGTGGAAGGTGCCGCGGGCGACGGCCCGCTCCAGGTCGTCGACGAGGGTCTTGAGGTCGATGTCCTCGCCGCCGAGGTAGCGGTCCATGAGGGTCTCGTCCTCGCTCTCGGCGATGATCCCCTCGATCAGGCGGGCGCGGGCGGCGGTGATCAGGGCCAGCTCGGCGGGGTCCGGGTCGCGTTCCACGCGGGCGCCGGAGGCGTAGTCGTAGACGCGCTGGGAGAGCAGGCCGAGCAGGCCGGCGACGGGGGCGTGGCCGTCCGGGCCGGCGGGGCCGTGCAGGGGGAGGTAGAGCGGGAGGACGGCGTCGGGGTCGTCGGCGCCGAAGGTTTCGCCGCAGACGCCTGCCATCTGGGCATAGTCGGCGCGGGCGGCCTCCAGATGGGTGACGACGATGGCGCGCGGCATGCCGACGGCCGCGCATTCGTCCCAGACCATGCGGGTGGCGCCGGAGAGGCCGTCGCCGTCCTCGGCGGCCGAGATGACGAAGAGGGCCGCGTCCGCGGCGCGCAGACCGGCCCTGAGGTCACCGACGAAGTCGGCGTATCCGGGGGTGTCCAGGATGTTGATCTTGATTCCGGTCCATTCGACCGGGACGAGGGAGAGCTGGACGGAGCGCTGGCGCCGGTGCTCGATCTCGTCGTAGTCGGAGACGGTCGCGCCGTCCTCGACGCGCCCGGCGCGATTGACGGCGCCGGAGGTCAGGGCCAAGGCCTCGACCAGGGTGGTTTTGCCGGATCCGCTGTGGCCGACCAGCACGACGTTGCGTACGGACGAGGGGCGGTCGGCCGTCAGTGCCCTGCCGGCGGCCCCGGCTTGGTGTGAGGTGGCTCCCATGATGTTCGTGCCTCCCGGCTGTGGCGGTGAGGAGGGTGGTTCCCGAGGGTTCCTGCGAAGAGTCCCTTGCGGAAGGAAATGGGGTTCTTCGAGCTTTGCACTGCCGTCACACCGCGTCCATACGTCGTACCCGCGTCGGCCACGGCGGACCGCTTCCGGACGTCGCGGACGTGTGCGGGGGCCTACCTGGCGCGAACCGGTGGGTGCGCGGCGCCGACGGGGCGGGGCGCTGGCTACGATGGGCCAGCCGGTGGCCGTGTGGCCGTGCGGCCCAGCGACCCTCCGGGAAGGCCATGCTGAACAAGTACGCGCGTGCATTCTTCACGCGTGTTCTCACGCCATTCGCCGCTTTTCTGCTCCGGCGGGGGGTGAGCCCGGACGCGGTCACGTTGATCGGCACGGCCGGAGTGGTGGCGGGAGCACTGGTCTTCTTCCCCAGGGGCGAGTTCTTCTGGGGCACGATCACCATCACCCTCTTCGTCTTCTCCGACCTGGTGGACGGGAACATGGCCCGCCAGGCCGGCGTCTCCAGCCGGTGGGGCGCTTTCCTCGACTCCACCCTCGACCGGGTGGCGGACGCGGCGATCTTCGGCGGGCTCGCGCTCTGGTACGCGGGCTCCGGGAACGACAACGTGCTGTGCGCCGTGGCGATCTTCTGCCTGGCCAGCGGCCAGGTGGTCTCGTACACCAAGGCGCGCGGCGAGTCGATCGGCCTGCCGGTGGCCGTCAACGGGCTCATCGAGCGGGCCGAGCGGCTGGTGATCTCGCTGGTCGCGGCCGGTCTGTCCGGGCTGGAGACCTTCGGGGTCCCCTCCTGGATCGGGGTCCTGCTGCCGATCGCGCTGTGGGTCGTGGCGGCGGGCTCGCTCGTCACGCTGATCCAGCGGGTGGTCACCGTACGCCGTGAGGCGGCGGAGGCCGACGCGGCAGCGGTGACGGACACGGTGACGGACACGGTGACGGACACGGCGGCGGACACGGCGACGGGCACGGCGGCCTCGTCGGCCGATGCCCCCTCCGAGGGCGGCGCGGCCTGATGGGCAAGGCACAGGACAAGCTGGTCGACGGGCTGTACGGGCTCGGCTGGGCCGGGGTCAAGAGGCTCCCGGAGCCCGTGGCCGTGGCCCTCGGACGGCGGATCGCCGACTACGCGTGGAAGCGCCGCGGCAAGAGCGTGCTGCGGCTGGAGTCGAATCTGGCCAGGGTCGTGCCCGGCGCCGGCCCGGAGCAGCTGCGGGAGCTGTCCCGGGCGGGCATGCGCTCGTACATGCGGTACTGGATGGAATCCTTCCGGCTCCCGACGATGGCCAAGGAACGATTCGGCGCCGACGTCCAGCTCAAGGACGACCACATCCTGCGCGAGGCACTCGCCTCCGGACGCGGTGTCGTCGTGGCCCTCCCGCACCTTGCCAACTGGGACCTCGCCGGGGCCTGGGCCACCAGCCACATCGGCGTCCCGTTCACGACGGTCGCCGAGCGGCTCAAGCCCGAGACCCTCTTCGACCGCTTCGTCGCCTACCGGGAGAGCCTGGGCATGGAGGTGCTGGCGCACAACGGCGGCTCCGCCTTCGGCACCCTCGCGCGGCGGCTGCGCTCGGGCGGCCTGGTCTGCCTGGTCGCCGACCGGGACCTGTCGGCCTCCGGGGTGGTGGTGGACTTCTTCGGCTCGGCGGCGCGGATGCCGGCCGGGCCGGCCCTGCTGGCCCAGCAGACCGGCGCCGTGCTGCTGCCGGCCACGCTCTACTACGGCGCCACGCCGAAGATGTACGGCCGGATCCACCCCGAGGTGGAGGTCCCGAAAACGGGCACCCGGGCCGAGAAGACGTCCGTCATGACCCAGTCCGTGGCCGACGCCTTCGCGACGGGCATCGCCGAGCACCCGCAGGACTGGCACATGCTCCAGCGGCTGTGGCTGGACGACCTCGAGGAGCGCGCGCAGTGAAGATCGGCATCGTGTGCCCGTACTCGTGGGACGTCCCGGGCGGCGTCCAGTTCCACATCCGGGACCTGGCGGACCACCTGATCCGCCTGGGCCACGAGGTGTCGGTGCTCGCCCCGGCCGACGACGAGACCCCGCTGCCGCCGTACGTGGTCTCCGCGGGGCGGGCGGTGCCGGTGCCGTACAACGGGTCGGTGGCCCGCCTGAACTTCGGGTTCCTGTCGGCGGCCCGGGTGCGGCGGTGGCTGCACGACGGGGTCTTCGACGTGATCCACATCCACGAGCCGGCCTCGCCCTCGCTGGGGCTGCTGTCCTGCTGGGCGGCGCAGGGGCCGATCGTGGCCACCTTCCACACCTCGAACCCGCGCTCGCGGGCGATGATCGCGGCGTACCCGATCCTCCAGCCGGCGCTGGAGAAGATCAGCGCGCGGATCGCGGTGAGCGAGTACGCGCGGCGGACCCTCGTGGAGCACCTGGGCGGGGACGCGGTGGTGATCCCGAACGGGGTCGACGTCGACTTCTTCGCCAAGGCCGAGCCGAAGCCCGAGTGGACCGGGCAGACCCTGGGCTTCATCGGCCGCATCGACGAGCCGCGCAAGGGGCTGCCGGTGCTGATGGCGGCCTTCCCGAAGATCGTGGAGGCGTGCCCGGACGTACGCCTGCTGGTGGCCGGTCGCGGTGACCACGAGGAGGCGGTGGCCTCGCTGCCCGCGGAGCTCCGCTCCCGGGTCGAGTTCCTCGGCATGGTCTCGGACGAGGACAAGGCGCGGCTGCTGCGCAGCGTCGACGTGTACGTGGCCCCGAACACGGGCGGCGAGAGCTTCGGGATCATCCTCGTCGAGGCCCTCTCGGCGGGCGCCGCGGTGCTCGCCTCGGACCTGGACGCCTTCGCGCAGGTCCTGGACCAGGGCGGCGCGGGCGACCTCTTCACGAACGAGGACTCCGGCTCCCTGGCCGCGGCCGCGACGGCCCTGCTGCGCGACCCGGCCCGGCGCGCGGAGCTCAGCGAGCGCGGTTCGGCGCACGTGCGCCGCTTCGACTGGTCGACGGTCGGCGCGGACATCCTCGCGGTCTACGAAACGGTGACGGACGGCGCGGCCGCGGTGGCCACGGACGAACGCGTCCCGCTCCGTACCCGCTTGGGCTTCCCGCGGGACGCCTCGTAGTCCGCGCGGTCCACCGGCCGACGGCGGCCTCTGCACGGGGCTGCCGCCGGGGACGGTAGTGTCGCCGCCCGTGATCGAAAACCTTGTGTGGATCGGCGTGGCGCTCGCCGTGGTCGGCGTCTACCTCAGCTGGACCGCCGGGCGGCTGGACCGGCTGCACTCGCGGATGGACGCCGCCCGCGCCGCGCTCGACGCGCAGCTCGTGCGGCGGGCCTCCGTGGTGCTGGAGGTGGCCACCTCCGGGGTGTTGGACCCCGCGTCCTCGCTCGTGCTGTACGAGGCCGCCCACGCGGCCCGGCAGGCCGAGGAGGAGCACCGCGAGGTCGCCGAGAGCGAGCTGAGCCAGGCCCTGCGCGCGGTGTTCGCCGACGTCGACCAGGTCGAGGTGCTCAAGGCCGCGCCCGGCGGGGCGGAGGCCACCGAGGAGCTGGCCGAGGCCGTGCGCCGGGTGCCCATGGCGCGGCGGTTCCACAACGACGCCGTACGGGCCGCCCGCGCCCTGCGCCGGCACCGGAAGGTGCGCTGGTTCCGGCTGGCCGGCCACGCGCCGTTCCCGCTCGCCTTCGAAATGGACGATGAGCCTCCGGTGGATCTCGCCGAGCGGCCGGTCTGAGCCGTACAGACCACTCCGGCGCCCCGAAGAGGCCACCGGCTCATCATTGGCCCTTGCTGTGGACTGGTCGGTGGGGTTTCCTCAGCCGAGTAGTACCCGTCTTCCCTTCGAGTGAGGTCACCAGTGAGCACGCTTCCCACCTCCCCCCAGTCCGCTGAGTCGGCCATCGGCACCTCCCGCGTCAAGCGCGGCATGGCCGAGCAGCTCAAGGGCGGCGTGATCATGGACGTGGTCAACGCCGAGCAGGCGAAGATCGCCGAGGACGCCGGCGCCGTGGCCGTCATGGCCCTGGAGCGGGTGCCCGCCGACATCCGCAAGGACGGCGGCGTCGCCCGCATGTCCGACCCGAACATGATCGAAGAGATCATCGAGGCCGTCTCGATCCCGGTCATGGCCAAGTCCCGCATCGGCCACTTCGTCGAGGCCCAGGTCCTGCAGTCCCTCGGTGTCGACTACATCGACGAGTCCGAGGTCCTGACCCCGGCCGACGAGGTCAACCACTCCGACAAGTGGGCGTTCACCACCCCCTTCGTCTGTGGTGCCACCAACCTGGGCGAGGCCCTGCGCCGCATCGCCGAGGGCGCGGCCATGATCCGCTCCAAGGGCGAGGCCGGCACCGGCAACGTCGTCGAGGCCGTGCGCCACCTGCGTCAGATCAAGAACGAGATCGCCCGCCTGCGCGGCTACGACAACAACGAGCTGTTCGCCGCCGCCAAGGAGCTGCGCGCCCCGTACGAGCTCGTCAAGGAGGTCGCCGAGCTCGGCAAGCTCCCGGTCGTGCTGTTCTCCGCCGGTGGCGTGGCCACCCCGGCCGACGCCGCGCTGATGCGCCAGCTGGGTGCCGAGGGCGTCTTCGTCGGCTCCGGCATCTTCAAGTCGGGCGACCCGGCCAAGCGCGCCGCCGCCATCGTGAAGGCCACCACCTTCTACGACGACCCGAAGATCATCGCGGACGCCTCCCGCAACCTGGGCGAGGCCATGGTCGGCATCAACTGCGACACCCTCCCCGAGTCCGAGCGCTACGCCAACCGCGGCTGGTAATCGGTCATGACCAACACCCCCGTGATCGGTGTCCTGGCGCTCCAGGGCGATGTACGGGAGCACCTGATCGCCCTGGCCGCGGCGGACGCCGTGGCCAGGCCGGTCCGGCGTCCCGAGGAGCTCGCCGAGATCGACGCCCTCGTGATCCCGGGCGGCGAGTCCACGACGATGTCGAAGCTCGCCGTGCTGTTCGGCATGCTGGAGCCGCTGCGTGAGCGCGTACGGGCCGGGATGCCGGTCTACGGCACCTGCGCCGGCATGATCATGCTCGCCGACAAGCTCCTGGACGGCCGTGAGGACCAGGAGACGCTCGGCGGCATCGACATGATCGTCCGCCGCAACGCCTTCGGCCGCCAGAACGAATCCTTCGAAGCGAAGATCGATTTCGCGGGCATCGCGGGCGGCCCCGTCGAGGGCGTCTTCATCCGCGCCCCGTGGGTCGAATCGGTCGGCGGCGCCGTCGAGGTGCTGGCCACGTACGACGGCCACACGGTCGCCGTGCGTCAGGGCAACGTCCTCGCCACCTCGTTCCACCCCGAGCTGACCGGCGACGACAGGGTCCACGCGTACTTCGTCGACATGGTGCGCGCGGGGCTCTGACGGGGTCCCGGTAGGATCTGAGGCGAACACTGTTGGTGACGCGAAGGAGACAGGCAGATGTCCGGCCACTCTAAATGGGCTACGACGAAGCACAAGAAGGCCGTGGTTGACGCCAAGCGCGGCAAGCTCTTCGCGAAGCTGATCAAGAACATCGAGGTCGCGGCCCGCATGGGCGGCGCCGACATCGATGGCAACCCGACGCTCTTCGACGCCATCCAGAAGGCCAAGAAGAGCTCGGTCCCGAACAAGAACATCGACTCCGCGGTCAAGCGCGGCGGCGGCCTCGAGGCCGGCGGCGCCGACTACGAGACGATCATGTACGAGGGCTACGGTCCGAACGGTGTCGCGGTGCTCATCGAGTGCCTCACCGACAACCGCAACCGTGCCGCGTCCGACGTGCGCGTCGCCATGACCCGCAACGGCGGTTCGATGGCCGACCCGGGGTCGGTCTCGTACCTGTTCAACCGCAAGGGCGTCGTCCTCCTGCCCAAGGGCGAGCTCTCCGAGGACGACGTTCTGGAGACGGTGCTCGAGGCCGGTGCCGAAGAGGTCAACGACCTCGGCGACAGCTTCGAGATCATCAGCGAGGCCACCGACATGGTCGCGGTGCGCACCGCGCTCCAGGAGGCGGGCATCGACTACGACTCGGCCGACTCCAACTTCCTGCCGACCATGCAGGTCGAGCTGGACGAAGAGGGCGCGCGCAAGATCTTCAAGCTGATCGACGCGCTGGAGGACAGCGACGACGTGCAGAACGTCTTCGCCAACTTCGACGTCTCGGACGAGGTCATGGAGAAGGTCGACGCCTGACCGGCGCCACCGCACACCTTTCGACGGCGGGCCGACGGGGACACACCCCGGCGGCCCGCCGTCGCTTTGTGCCGATGTCAGTGGGGCCGGATAGCCTGCACGGACTGGTGGTACCTCCCAGCGGCAGCTGGGGAAGTCGAACGGCAGGGGACAGGGTGCGAGTTCTCGGTGTGGACCCGGGGCTGACGCGATGCGGCGTCGGCGTCGTCGAGGGCGTCGCCGGCCGTCCCCTCACCATGCTCGGGGTCGGTGTCGTACGGACGCCCGCGGACGCCGAGTTGGGCCACCGCCTCGTCGTCATCGAGCAGGGCATCGAGGAATGGCTCGATGCGCACCGGCCCGAAGTCGTCGCCGTGGAACGGGTCTTCAGCCAGCACAATGTCAGCACCGTGATGGGCACGGCCCAGGCCAGTGCCGTCGCGATGCTGTGCGCGGCCCGGCGCGGGATACCGGTCGCCCTGCACACGCCCAGCGAGGTCAAGGCCGCCGTCACCGGCAGCGGCCGCGCCGAGAAGGCGCAGGTCGGCGCCATGGTCACCCGGCTGCTGCGGCTCGACGCGCCGCCGAAGCCCGCCGACGCCGCCGACGCCCTCGCACTTGCCATCTGCCACATCTGGCGGGCCCCCGCCCAAAACCGCCTCCAGCAGGCGGTGGCCCTGCACGCCTCGAAAGGCCGTACCCGATGATCGCCTTCGTCAGCGGCCCAGTCGCCGCGCTCGCCCCCACCCTGGCCGTCATCGAGGTCGGGGGAGTGGGCATGGCCGTGCAGTGCACGCCGAACACGATCGCCGGCCTGCGGATCGGGCAGGACGCGAAACTCGCCACCTCCCTGGTCGTACGGGAGGACTCCCTGACGCTGTACGGCTTCGCGGACGACGACGAACGCCAGGTCTTCGAGCTCCTCCAGACCGCCAGCGGGGTCGGGCCGCGGCTGGCCCAGGCGATGCTGGGGGTGCACAGCCCGGACGCGCTGCGGCTCGCGGTCTCGACGGGGGACGAGAAGTCCCTGACGGCGGTGCCCGGCATCGGCAAGAAGGGCGCGCAGAAGCTGCTGCTGGAACTGAAGGACAAGCTGGGCGTTCCGCTGGGTTCCAGTGGCCTGGTGGGGGCGCAGCGCGGTGCGGTGGCCGCCGGGCCGGCGCCGTGGACCGAGCAGCTGTCGGCCGCGCTGATCGGCCTCGGCTACGCGTCGCGCGAGGCCGAGGAGGCGGTGTCCGCCGTCACCCCGCAGGCCGAGGCCGCCATCGCCGCCGGTGGCTCCGCCCCGGTCCCGCAACTCCTCCGCGCGGCCCTCCAGTCCCTGAACCGCTCCCGCTGACCCCGGCCGGGCGGCAGGCGGCATCAGCCAAAACCAGCCCCGCCGGCGTTTGAGGCGCGGGGTCTGGGGCGGAGCCCCAGGACGTGGGCCGCGCGCGAGAGACCACCGCACCACACCCGAGAAGGCAGACTGACACCGTGAACTGGGACGACGAGACCACCGACGCCGACGCCGACGCCGAGCGACTCGTCGCGGCCGCCGCCGACGGCGAGGACACCGCCGTCGAGGCGGCCCTGCGCCCCAAGGACCTCGGCGAGTTCGTCGGCCAGGAGAAGGTCCGCCAGCAGCTCGACCTCGTCCTCAAGGCGGCCCGCCAGCGCGGAGCCACCGCCGACCACGTCCTGCTCTCCGGCGCCCCCGGCCTCGGCAAGACCACCCTCTCCATGATCATCGCGGCCGAGATGGGCGCGCCCATCCGCATCACCTCCGGCCCCGCCATCCAGCACGCCGGCGACCTCGCCGCCATCCTCTCCTCCCTCCAGGAGGGCGAGGTCCTCTTCCTCGACGAGATCCACCGCATGTCCCGGCCCGCCGAGGAGATGCTCTACATGGCCATGGAGGACTTCCGGGTCGACGTGATCGTGGGCAAGGGCCCCGGCGCGACGGCGATCCCGCTGGAGCTGCCGCCCTTCACCCTCGTCGGGGCGACGACCCGGGCCGGCCTGCTGCCCCCGCCCCTGCGCGACCGCTTCGGCTTCACCGGCCACATGGAGTTCTACGCCCCCGAGGAACTGGAGCGCGTCATCCACCGCTCCGCCCGGCTCCTCGACCTCGAGATCGACACCGCCGGCGCCGCCGAGATCGCGGGACGCTCCCGCGGCACCCCCCGTATCGCCAACCGCCTGCTGCGCCGGGTCCGCGACTACGCCCAGGTGAGGGCCGACGGGGTGATCACCCGCGAGGTCGCCTGCACCGCCCTGCAGGTCTACGAGGTCGACGCGCGCGGGCTCGACCGGCTGGACCGGGCCGTCCTGGAGGCGCTGCTCAAGCTCTTCGGCGGCGGACCCGTGGGCCTGTCAACCCTGGCCGTCGCGGTCGGCGAGGAGCGCGAGACGGTGGAGGAGGTGGCCGAGCCGTTCCTCGTACGGGAGGGACTGCTGGCCCGGACTCCCCGCGGGCGGGTCGCGACGCCCGCCGCATGGGCTCACCTGGGACTTGTCCCGCCGCAGCACGGTGGCGGCGGAACCGGGGGGCAACAGGGCTTGTTCGGGGCCTGACGGCGCGGAGGTTCGCCCCGTCAGGAACTGCGATGCCATGCTGGGCGTTGTTCCATCGGTGCGGACTCGCCTAGACTCCGCCGATGCCGACCCTTCGGGTCGGCGTGCCCACCCCCGTAGAAATAGGCCGTCTCCCGTGCGGTCGTGCGAAGGATCTCCGCCCGTGAGTCTCATGACACTCCTCCCGTTCATCGTGCTCATCGGCGCGATGTTCCTGATGACCCGTTCCGCGAAGAAGAAGCAGCAGGCGGCCGTGCAGATGCGCGACCACATGACGCCCGGCACCGGGGTCCGCACCATCGGCGGCATGTACGCCACGGTGAAGGAGATCGGTGAGGACACGGTCACCCTCGAGGTGGCTCCCGGCGTCCACGCGATGTTCGCGAAGAACGCCATCGGTGCCGTCCTCGATGACGAGGAGTACAACCGCATCGTCCACGGCGCGACCGATGATCTGACGATCG
Organism: Streptomyces sp. NPDC060028; assembly: GCF_042736725.1. NCBI lineage: Bacteria > Bacillati > Actinomycetota > Actinomycetes > Kitasatosporales > Streptomycetaceae > Streptomyces > Streptomyces sp. NPDC060028. The sequence continues at coordinate 82,608 of NZ_JBHWVJ010000029.1, forward strand.
ACACGCCGGCGGTCCCCGACGACGCGTCCTCCCTGACCGAGGCCCCGAAGACGGACCTGACGAAGGACGAGGACGAGGCCCCCAAGCTCGACCTGGGCAAGCAGGACGAGCCCAAGGACGAGCCCAAGGACGAGAAGCCGGGCGAGGGCAAGGCCGACGGCGAGGCCGGCGCGAAGTAGCGCCCGGCAGGGGATCGCGAGGGCGCCGGACCGGCGGCCACCGCGGTCCCCGACAGTGACACTTCTGCGGGGGGCAGGGGTCCCCACCACACATTTCGTGGCCGTCCGCGCGCTGACCCGGCGCGGGATGGTTGGACAGGGAGATACGACAAGGTGGCAGCACCGAAGAAGGGCCGGCGGCCCACGGGGGCTCAGGGGAGGCCGGGGCGCGCCCTGGCTTTCATCCTGATCGCGATGGTGGCGCTCACCGCGGGGATGTTCCTCACTGGTCAGACGACCCCCCGGCTCGGCATCGACCTCGCGGGCGGTACGAGCATCACGCTCAAGGCCAAGAGCGAGCCCGGCAAAGAGAACGCCGTCAACGAGACCAACATGAACACGGCGGTCGGCATCATCGAGCGCCGCGTCAACGGTCTCGGCGTGTCGGAGGCCGAGGTCCAGACGCAGGGCCGCGACCACATCATCGTGAACATCCCCAAGGGGTCGAACGAGCAGCAGGCGCGCGACCAGGTCGGTACGACCGCCCAGCTGTACTTCCGGCCCGTCCTCGCGGTGGCGGACGGTGCCCCGATCGCCCCCGAGGCCACGCCGAGCGGCTCCCCGAGCCCCGCCGCGAGCGGTTCCGGCTCCCCGAAGGCGCAGGACGGCAAGTCCTCCCCGTCGGCCACCCCGTCGTCCAGCGCCACTTCCCAGGGCCGTGCGCTCAGCGAGGCCCTCAAGGCCCCGAGCGCCCCCACTCCCTCGCCCTCGGCGAGCGAGTCGAAGAAGGCAGACGACACCAAGGCTCCGACCCCGTCCGCGCCCGCCGCGAACGACGCGGCCGTGGCCGACCTGCAGGCGAAGTTCGCCGCGCTGGACTGCAGCAACGAGGCACAGCGCGCCGCCGTCGGCAAGAACGTCAAGCCCGAGGACCCGACGCTCGCCTGTGGCAAGCGCGGCGCCACCTGGGCCAAGTGGGTGCTCGGCCCGGCCGCGGTCAACGGCCAGGACGTCAAGAACGCCAAGGGCGTCATCGACCCGCAGCGCGGCGCGTGGATCGTCACGATGCAGTTCACCGACAAGGGCGCCGACAAGTTCGCCAAGATCACCGGTGAGCTCGCGGCCAAGCAGTCCCCGCAGAACCAGTTCGCCATCGTGCTCGACGGCGACGTCATCTCCGACCCGTCCGTCAGCCAGGCGCTGACCGGCGGCAACGCGGAGATCTCCGGCGGCTTCACCCAGCAGTCCGCGCAGGACCTGGGCAACATGCTGTCGTACGGCGCCCTGCCGCTGTCCTTCCAGGAGGACAGCGTCACCACCGTCACCGCCGCGCTCGGCAGCGAGCAGCTGAAGGCCGGCCTGATCGCCGGTGCGATCGGCCTCGCCCTGGTCGTGATCTACCTGCTGGCGTACTACCGGGGCCTGGCGTTCATCGCCATCGTCAGCCTCGTCGTGTCGGGCATCCTCACCTACACGATCATGTCGCTGCTCGGAAAGGGCATCGGCTTCGCGCTGAACCTGCCCGCCGTCTGCGGTGCGATCGTGGCGATCGGCATCACCGCCGACTCGTTCATCGTGTACTTCGAACGCATCCGCGACGAGATCCGCGAGGGCCGCACCCTGCGTCCGGCCGTCGAGCGTGCCTGGCCGCGTGCCCGGCGCACCATCCTGGTCTCCGACTTCGTGTCGTTCCTGGCGGCCGCGGTGCTCTTCATCGTCACCGTCGGCAAGGTGCAGGGCTTCGCCTTCACCCTGGGTCTGACCACCCTGCTCGACGTGGTCGTGGTGTTCCTCTTCACCAAGCCGGTCATGACGTTGGTGGCCCGTACGAAGTTCTTCTCCAGCGGTCACCCGTGGTCCGGGCTGGACCCGAAGCGACTGGGCGCCCAGCCGCCGCTGCGGCGCTCGCGTCGTACCGGCTCCGGCGCTGCCGCCGCGACCGCCTCCGCTCCCGTCGACGCAAAGGAGGCGTGAGAGATGTCGAAGCTCGGAGATCTCGGCGCCAAGCTGTACCGCGGTGAGGTCGGCTACGACTTCGTCGGCAAGCGCTTCGTCTGGTACGGCGTTTCCATCCTGATCACCATCACGGCGATCGTGGCCCTGGCCGTTCAGGGCCTCAACATGGGCATCGAGTTCAAGGGCGGTGCCGTCTTCACCACCCCGAAGACGGGCGTCTCCGTCGCCAAGGCGACCGAGGCCGCGGAAAAGGCCTCCGGCCACGACGCGACCGTCCAGGAGCTCGGCACGGGCGGCCTGCGCATCCAGATCTCGGGCCTGGACACCGACTCCGCGGCCGGAGTGAAGAAGCAGCTCGCGGCCGACCTCAAGGTCACCGAGGGCCAGATCAACGCGGACCTGGTCGGCCCGAGCTGGGGCGAGCAGATCGCGAACAAGGCCTGGACCGGCCTCGGCGTGTTCATGGTCCTCGTGGTGATCTACCTGGCCATCGCCTTCGAGTGGCGGATGGCGATCGCGGCCCTCATCGCCCTGATCCACGACCTCACGATCACGGTCGGCGTGTACGCGCTGGTCGGCTTCGAGGTCACCCCGGGCACGGTCATCGGTCTGCTGACGATCCTCGGTTACTCCCTCTACGACACCGTCGTCGTCTTCGACGGTCTCAAGGAGGGCTCGAAGGACATCACCAAGCAGACCCGCTGGACGTTCAGCGAGATCGCCAACCGCAGCATCAACGGCACGCTGGTCCGCTCGATCAACACCACCGTCGTGGCGCTGCTCCCGGTCGGGGCCCTGCTGTTCATCGGCGGTGGCTTCCTGGGCGCCGGCATGCTGAACGACATCTCGCTGTCGCTGTTCGTCGGCCTCGCCGCCGGCGCGTACTCCTCGATCTTCATCGCGACCCCGCTGGTCGTGGACCTGAAGGAGCGCGAGCCGGCCATGAAGGCGCTGAGGAAGCGGGTGCTCGCGAAGCGGGCGGCCGCGGCGGCCAAGGGCGAGTCGGCCGAAGGCGGCGCCGACACCGAGGACGCGCCGCAGGTCGTGGCGCAGGGCCGGTCGGGACGGCGCCGGTGACGGGGCCGCTGTCCGCCGAGGTCCGCGAGCTGCTGCTCGGTCGGATCAAGGACGTGGCGGACTATCCGAAGCCGGGGGTGATGTTCAAGGACATCACGCCGCTGCTGGCGGACCCGAAGGCGTTCGCCGCGCTGACCGACGCGCTGGTGGAGCTGGCCGGCCGGTACGGGGCGACGAAGATCGTCGGCCTGGAGGCGCGGGGATTCATCCTGGCGGCTCCGGTGGCCGTGCAGGCGGGCATCGGCTTCGTGCCGGTCCGCAAGGCCGGGAAGCTGCCGGGCGCGACGCTCGCGCAGTCGTACGAGCTGGAGTACGGGTCCGCGGAGATCGAGGTCCACGCGGAGGATCTGGCGGCCGGTGACAAGGTCATGGTCATCGACGACGTCCTCGCCACCGGTGGTACCGCCGGGGCCTCGCTGGAGCTGATCCGGCGGGCCGGCGCGGAGGTCGCCGGGGTCGCGGTCCTGATGGAGCTGTCGTTCCTGCCGGGCCGGGAGCGGCTGGCCGGGCCCCTCGCGGGGGCTCCGCTGGACGCGCTGATCGTGGTCTGACCGACCCTGCTGTGCCGAGCGGCGGGTATCCGGGTTCTCCCGGGTACCCGCCGCTCGTGCGTGCGGCGCCACTGCCGGGGGCCGGCCCCCGGACCCGCGGCGGGGACAGGCTCGGGGAACGGGGGGAGGCAACCCTCGCTACGATGGGTTGTCCGGACCGGAACACGGGCACCGGATCCGCTTGAGGAGCGCTCTTGCCAGACGAGGTCCAGCCAATCTCCGCCGCGCAGCCCGACCCGCAGGCCGAGCAGGCCGCGGCGGCCGCCGCCACGCCCCCGCCGGCTCCGCCGGTCAAGCCCGTGCCCGCGAAGTCGGCCGGGTCCTCCAACCGGGTGCGCGCCCGGCTGGCCCGCCTCGGTGCGCAGCGCTCCAACCCGTACAACCCGGTACTGGAACCCCTGCTCCGCATAGTCCGCAGCAACGACCCGAAGATCGAGACGTCGACGCTGCGCCAGATCGAGCAGGCGTACCAGGTCGCGGAGCGCTGGCACCGCGGCCAGAAGCGCAAGAGCGGCGACCCCTACATCACCCATCCGCTCGCGGTGACGACGATCCTCGCCGAGCTGGGCATGGACCCCGCCACCCTGATGGCCGGACTGCTGCACGACACCGTGGAGGATACCGAGTACGGCCTGGAGGACCTGCGGCGCGACTTCGGCGACGCGGTCGCCCTGCTCGTCGACGGCGTCACCAAGCTCGACCGGGTCAAGTTCGGCGAGGCCGCCCAGGCCGAGACCGTGCGCAAGATGGTCGTCGCCATGGCCAAGGACCCGCGCGTCCTGGTCATCAAGCTCGCCGACCGCCTGCACAACATGCGCACCATGCGTTACCTCAAGCGGGAGAAGCAGGAGAAGAAGGCCCGCGAGACCCTCGAGATCTACGCCCCGCTGGCGCACCGCCTGGGCATGAACACCATCAAGTGGGAGCTGGAGGACCTCGCCTTCGCGATCCTCTACCCCAAGATGTACGACGAGATCGTCCGGCTGGTCGCCGAGCGGGCGCCCAAGCGCGACGAGTACCTCGCCGTCGTCACCGACGAGGTGCAGGCCGACCTGCGGGCGGCCCGGATCAAGGCCACCGTCACCGGCAGACCCAAGCACTACTACAGCGTCTACCAGAAGATGATCGTGCGAGGCCGCGACTTCGCGGAGATCTACGACCTGGTGGGCATCCGAGTCCTCGTCGACACCGTCCGGGACTGCTACGCCGCCCTCGGCACGGTGCACGCGCGGTGGAATCCGGTCCCCGGCCGGTTCAAGGACTACATCGCGATGCCCAAGTTCAACATGTACCAGTCGCTCCACACGACGGTCATCGGACCCAGCGGCAAGCCGGTCGAGCTCCAGATCCGCACCTTCGACATGCACCGCCGCGCCGAGTACGGCATCGCCGCGCACTGGAAGTACAAGCAGCAGACCGTCGCCGGCACCTCCAAGGTCCGCACCGACGTCCCCCAGGCCGCCAAGGGCAGCGCGGGCCAGGACACCGTCAACGACATGGCCTGGCTGCGCCAGCTGCTGGACTGGCAGAAGGAGACGGAGGACCCCGGCGAGTTCCTGGACTCGCTGCGCTTCGACCTCTCCCAGAACGAGGTCTTCGTCTTCACCCCCAAGGGCGACGTCATAGCGCTGCCGGCCGGGGCCACGCCCGTCGACTTCGCGTACGCCGTCCACACCGAGGTCGGCCACCGGACCATAGGAGCGCGGGTCAACGGGCGGCTCGTGCCGCTCGAATCGACCCTCGACAACGGCGACCTGGTCGAGGTCTTCACCTCCAAGGCCGAGGGCGCCGGCCCGTCCCGCGACTGGCTGGGCTTCGTCAAGTCCCCGCGGGCCCGCAACAAGATCCGCGCCTGGTTCTCCAAGGAGCGCCGCGACGAGGCCATCGAGCACGGCAAGGACGCCATCGCGCGGGCCATGCGCAAGCAGAACCTGCCGATCCAGCGCATCCTCACCGGCGACTCGCTCGTCACCCTCGCGCACGAGATGCGATACCCCGACATCTCCTCCCTGTACGCGGCGATCGGCGAGGGCCACGTGGCCGCGCAGGGCGTCGTACAGAAGCTGGTCCAGGCCCTCGGCGGCGAGGAAGCGGCCAACGAGGACATCGAGGAGAGCATCCCGCCCGCGCGGGGCCGCAACAAGCGGCGCAACAACGCCGACCCCGGCGTCGTCGTCAAGGGCGTCGACGACGTGTGGGTCAAGCTGGCCCGCTGCTGCACCCCGGTGCCCGGCGACCCGATCATCGGGTTCGTCACCCGCGGCAGCGGCGTATCGGTTCACCGCGCGGACTGCGTGAACGTCGACTCGCTCTCCCAGCAGCCCGAGCGGATGCTCGAGGTCGAGTGGGCGCCCACCCAGTCCTCCGTCTTCCTGGTCGCCATCCAGGTCGAGGCGCTGGACCGGTCCCGGCTGCTGTCGGACGTCACCCGCGTCCTGTCGGACCAGCACGTGAACATCCTCTCGGCGGCCGTGCAGACCTCCCGGGACCGGGTGGCCACCTCCCGGTTCACCTTCGAGATGGGCGACCCGAAGCACCTGGGACACGTCCTGAAGGCCGTACGCGGCGTCGAGGGCGTCTACGACGTCTACCGGGTCACCTCGGCCCGCAGGCCGTAGCCCGCGGCCGGGCCATGACATACGGGAGGGGCCGCTGTACGTGACC